>JBOHCP010000040.1:0-14879 GCA_050698875.1 Streptosporangiaceae bacterium
GGCGAAGGGACCGCGGCGGCCGGCGCGGGCGCGGGCTCGGGCGCGGGCGCGGAGGCCCGCGACGGCTCGGCCGACTACGACAGGCTGGTCACCCTCAGCGACCCGCCGGTCCCCTGAGCCTCGGCCGCAGCCGAGCGATGCCCCGTCCAGGAGTCGCGGGCACCGCCGGCCCGGCCTGGGGGCGCGAGAGCACGACGCACGAGCCGTTGCGAGGGGAACGCCGGCCAGGCTGGCCGGTGCCCGCGTTCCCCTCAGCCGACCCACGACCGGACGTGAGTGGTTGTTTGTTTTCTATTGCCCTGGCCATAGAAAACTCACAACCATGCCGGTTGCCAGCTCACGCCGCGCATCGGCGTCACGCACGGCTTGCCGTCAGCGACCAGCATCTCGGGCGGTCCGGCGGCCGGGACAGTGATGATCGCCGACGACCGGGTGCCGAAGCCGTCCGCGTGCACGCAGGCGGCCGAGAGCGCCGGTGGCCAGACCCGTCCGGCGGCGCTGGCGCGCGGCTCGGGCACCGCGGGCCGGTGGTCGCGCAGCACGCTCGCCAGGGCCGCGACCGTCGGGGCCAGACCATGATCGGGCTGCTCAGCCAGCGCCTGCTCGACCAGCCCCCGGACGAATGAGGCCTTGGCAGACCCGGCCCGCAGCGGCGCGTTCTCCAGCACGTACAGGCCTGGAGCGAGCCGCTCGATGTCCGGCCTGACGCTGCCGGGCCCGATTGCGACCGAGAACAGCGCCTCCCGGTCGCCGACCAGCATCCAGCACGGGTTGTAGCGCGCCGGGTCCAGGTCGGCCGCCAGCGCCTCGACGGCCGCCGCAGCGGTCCCGTGACTCGCGCAGGCCAGCGGCAGCTCGCCACGCGACCGCTTCGTCGGGTCGCGGCCGTTCGGGGCTGGCTGATTGGTCAGGCCAGCCACGAGGCCGTACTCGTTGACCGCCAGCCAGGTGCCGCCAGCGAGCAGGTCCCGGCCGCCGAGAATGCGCGGCTCGCGCTCGCGCAGCACCGCGACCGGGCGGGTCGGCCGGTCGAGCTGCTCGTCCCTGTTGGCGGCCACCAGCAGCGGTGCTTCCTGACTGACCTTGAACGCCGCAATGAGCAGGCACACGCCTCAGACGTTAGCCGACCAGCCACCTATGGCCGTAGCTGGCGTACCCGACGCACGAGCAGCACGAAGGTGAACCGCGGCTACTCGCCGGAGGGCGGCTAACCGAACAATCGGCGCGCCTCGTTGTCTGGCTGCCAGTGCCGGCGGACGCTCAATCAAATCGCCTCTTATCCGGCTGCGGGCCGGCCGGGGCTCGCGGATCAGATCGAAAATGGGGGGCAGTCATTCACGCAGCAGCGGCGCACGACCTAGATCCGGCCTGGCTACGGGACAACTGCCAGCGCCCGTCCTGTCGCGACCCCGCGAGCGGTCGGCGCCTCATCAGCATCACCCATCAGGCGGCGAACGTGACCGTCGCGGCGGCCGTCCGGGCGTCCGACGGCCTGCACGTGACATTCGGACCCGATGGCCACCAGGCCGTCTCCAGCCGGAGCTGCCTGGCCGGGCACGCGGCCGCGGCGGTCGACCAGCGGAGCGAGGATGCCAAGCGGCTATGGTCGGCGCGCGACTTCCCCGGCGGGCCGCCCGCTACAGACGGTCAGGAAGCCGTTGCCCTCGTCGGCTCGGCTACGGGGCAGCTCCTGGCACGCCTACGCCAGCAGCGACGCGGTCCGTCATCGCTGCCTGCGCGACCTGCTCAGGACGGGATTCCAGCTGCTCAGCGGGGTGCCCGCAGAGCCCGGCGAGGTGGCCGACGTGGTGTCGAGCTTCGGGTACATCCGGGAGACAAACTACGGCCGGCTGCTCAACGTCCGGGTCGAGGCCACGGCGGCCAATCTGGCCTTCACCAGCCTGCCGATCGGGCCGCACACCGACAACCCGAACCGGGATCCCGTCCCGACCGTACAGCTCCTGCACTGCCTGGCCAGCTGCGCAGACGGCGGTGAGTCCGGGCTACTCGACGGGTTCCGCGCCGCGGCTCAGCTACGGGCCGAAGACCCGGCCGCGTCCGACCGGCTGACCAGCACGCCGCCCGCCGGATACTAACCGACCTTGTCTGCGAATCGGTGCCGCGCGGCCTGGCGGGAAACACCGAGCGCAATCGCGATCCTGTTCCAGCTCCGGCCCTTCGCGCGAGCCGCGCCAACGCGCTCGGTAACCATGGCTTCGCTGCGGCGGACCTGGTCGGCCGCCTCGGCGACAGCACGGAGGTCGGACAGGTCGTCGACCTTGGCGGTAGCAGGGTCAAGCGCGTCTGCCAGGCGCTGAAACCGGCTGGCGGCTTCCTCGATTTCCGCATCGGTGTGCGTCATGGAATCACCCCTGGCTAATGAACTGGTAGAACTTCGGCCGCAGCCGCATCGCATGGATCACCACCGGGTCCTCGCCCAGCAGATCGAGCACACCGATCTCCAGCGGCGTTCCGTCGCGCACGGGGCCGATGGACATCGTCAGGTCCTCGTCCTGTCGATCTTGCGAATAGCGGTCCGGACTGCATGCCAGATGTCGGAGTCACTGACTCCGTGCCGGCGGGCCGGATCGCCGAACCTCACCTGGCCACTCTGCCAGACGGCCAGCTGAAGACAACAATTGTTGTCTCACCACCATTCTCGCCGCAGGGCGAGCTCTAAACATGACGTATCAGCGGGCGGCCGCGGCATGCACCCGAACCAGGGCGTGCCGTCCCCGTCAACTCGACGCGACCCGGCCGCGGGAAGTGGCCGCTGCGTGGAGTTCGACAACGCCCGGATCCTCCACTCTCGCACGGGTTTCAGCGCGGCCGGGCGCCGCCATCTGCACTGCTGGTACGCCGACATCGACGCGGTCGAATCCACGGTGGCGGTGCTCACCCGGAACTGCGCAGGAAGGCCCTGCAGCCGCCGCCGCCAACCCCGGTGACCCCGGCGCCCGAACTGACCGCGCCGCGCGACGCGCCCGTGCCGGGTCGGGCTAGCGCAACGGCCCAGGCCTGCCGGCGGCCGGGCCGTCCGGAGGTCGCGCCTCCCGCAGCCAGCGATACCCGGCGATGATCACCGCGAGCGCGGTCGCGGCCGTCATGGCGATGAAGCCCCTGGAGATCCACTGGGCGGCGTTCAATGCGAGCGCAGCGGTCGAGGTATCGATGCCGCGGTCGTGAATGAGCCCCGCGATGACGGCGGCCGCCGCGTAGGCAGGCGCGGGCACCGGGAAGATCAAGTAGACGGCGCCGGCCCGCACCGCCAGGGCGGCAGCGACCGTGCCGGCCACCAGGAACACGCTGAGGATCACGCCGGGCTCAGTGCCGGACAGCACCGTGATCACCATGCCGAGCAGAGTCGCGCCGATCACCGCGAAGACGCCGAGCCGGCCCGGTCGGGTCCCCCACAGCTGGGTCACCGCTGGCGCCTGGCGCGCCGGAGCGGGCTGCCCGCCCGTCTCCGGCCCAGACGGCGCACCCGGCCGCCCCGTGCCGGGCTGGGTATGCGGCATCCGGCCCTGTGGCCCACGAGGTTCCGTGTCGATCCCCCCGGTAGCTCGGGCGGTGCCAGGCGCGCCACCCCGTCCTGCTGGTCCTGGGCCTGGTTCCTGCCCATGTTGACACAGCGTGCCCGTTACCGGGCGATGGCGCGGCGAGCAGATAGTGTGCTGTCCAGCGTAAGTGACCGGGTTATGGCCGTGCGGGAGCGGGGAGGCAGGCCTAGGTGGCCGGTAACCGCGAGGGAGCCAGCGGGCCGTGGACCGGGCGGCCCAGCCGCAGTCAGCAGGGCCCACCAGGCCCCGGTCAGCCAGGCCCCGGTCAGCCAGGCCCCGGTCAGCCAGGCCCCGGTCAGCCAGGCTCGGGTCAGCCAGGCTCGGGTCAGCCAGGCCCCGGTCAGCCAGGCTCGGGCGCGCAGCGCTCGGGCCAGCCCACCCCCGGCGCTCGGCGCGCCACTGAGCCAGCCGATGGCCGCGTCACCCTGGCGCCCCGCCCGCCGCTACGGCCCGGCAGCCGGCCCGGCCGGCCGCAGCCGCGCAGGCCGGGCCGGGCGTACATCGGGACCTGCGTCCTCGCCGCGCTGATCTTGGTGGTGAGCGCGTTCGCCTACCAGACCGTGCGGGACGTGGCGAGCATCGGCAGCTCCAACGCGATCAGCAGCGGCCCCTCGACGGGGCCGCAGAACATCCTGCTGATGGGCATCGAGAGCCGCCGGTACTGGAACGGGGCCATCCTGCCGCCGAACATCCTGGCCAAGCTGCACGCCGGCAGCGCTCAGGCCGTCGCGGACGGCGTGGGCGGAAACGACACGAACACGCTGATCCTCATCCACATCTTCGCGGACGGAAAGCGGGCCGTCGGTTTCTCCATCCCGCGCGACGACTGGGTTCAGTTCGCCGGCACGATCGGGCCGCAGCAGGCGGGCAAGATCGACCAGGCGTACGGGGTGAGCATGTTCTACCGGGAGCAGCAGCTCACCCGTCAGAACGCCAGCATCAACACCAACACCCTGGCGACGGACGGGAACGAGGCTGGCCAGGCTGCGGCTGTCGCCAGCGTCGAGCACCTCACGGGCGTCCACATCGACCACTTCGCCGCGGTGAACCTCTACGGGTTCTACGAGCTGGCCCAGGTCCTCGGCGGGGTGGAGGTCTGTCTGAACCACCCCGTCAACGACGTGAAGTCCGGGGCGAACTTCCCGGCCGGCTACCAGCACCTGGATGCGGCGCAGGCGCTGTCGTTCGTGCGCCAGCGCGACGGACTGCCCAACGGCGACCTGGACCGCACGCATCGTCAGCAGGCGTTCCTGGATTCGGTGATGCACCAGCTGCGGACCGAGGGCATACTCAACGACCTCACCAAGATCCAGGCCCTGCTGAACGTCGCCAGGCAGTACGTCATCACCGACGCCGGCTGGAACCTGCTCGACTTTGCCGCCGTTGCCCGGAACCTGACCAGCGCGAACCTGGTCTTCCACACACTCCCGATCTCCGGCTACGCAACGATCAGCGGCCAGGACGCCAACGTCGTCAACCCCGCCTACATCAAGAGCATCGTGCATGCGACGTTCTACCCGAAACCGGTAAAGCGGACTAGCAGTACCAGTCAGTCGTCAGGGGTTGCCGACACCCACGACACCACCGTGGACGTCTTCAACGGCGGCCAGACCGCGCGTCTGGCACACAACGTCTCGGCCGCTCTGGTGTCGGCGGGGTACCGGGCAGGCCAGATCGGCAACACCAGCTACCGGACCACCACGGCGGTCCTGTACGGCCGCGGCGCCCAGCCGGGCGCAGGGCGGATAGCGGCGCTGTTCGGCGTCTCGGCGGTCGCTGGCACCGCCGTGCCTGCCGGGCGTGTCCAGATCTTGCTGGGTGCGGACGCGACGGTCCCGACCATCCCCTCGGTCAGCTTGTCGAGCCCATCACCGGCCGTCATTCCCACCAGCGGCCCGCAGGGCGGGGCGGTGACCGCCAAGAACGGCATTCCGTGCGTGAACTGAGCCTGGCCGGTCTCCAGCAGCAGGGCGCCGCGGCCTAGCTCGACCCGACGGCCCAGTCCTAGTCCTCGGCCAGCCGCGCAGGCCGGTCCCGCTAGCCGGCGGCGGGCGCCCGGTCCCGCAGCCAGACCATCAGCCGACCGCTCTCACCTGGCGCCTCGGCGCGCCGCTCCTCGATCCGGTCGAGGCGGTACCCGAGCTTGCGGGCCACCGCGGCGCTGGCGGCGTTCGCCGCGTCGCAGTGGATCTCGACCCTGGCCACGTTCGGCAGGGCCAGCGCCACGGACGTTATCGCCTCGGCAGCCAGCGTCGCGTACCCGCGCCGCGCCTGACCGGCCGCAATCCAGTAGCCCAGCTCGACGCTCTGCCCGCTGTCGCGCACATGCAGGGCTATCTCGCCCACGAGCGTGCCGTGCTCGGCCGTCAGCACCGAGTAAACGTAGCCGAGCCCCGACTCCCAGTTGTGGTCTGCCTCGGCTACCCGGACGAGCTGGTTGCCGCGCTCGGCGGCCTCCCTGGTGGCCCACGGCATCCAGGGCCCCAGATGCTCCAGGCTGGCGCTCACGGCCGCTGCGATGGCGGTCGCGTCCGATGCCTGGACTCGCCGCAGGATGACCCGCCCGGCGTCGACCCGCTCGGGCGGTGCGGCGGCAGGCGTGGGAGGCATCG
This sequence comes from Streptosporangiaceae bacterium, assembly GCA_050698875.1. GTDB lineage: Bacteria > Actinomycetota > Actinomycetes > Streptosporangiales > Streptosporangiaceae > JAJYUU01. Next base: position 6,173 of record JBOHCP010000040.1, read on the forward strand.
CTCCATCGTAAGGACCGGCCGGTGGTGGCGTGCACAGGCAAACGCGCCGCGGCCCGCACGCATGATCCGCAACGAGGGGGGAACGGGCTCGGCTTCCCGCCCCGGTCGCTCGCCTGGCGGCGCCGCGCGCCTCCGGTCAGCGAGCTAGCGACCTGGATGCAGCCTCGCAGTGCTCCGCTGGCAGTCTTCGCGGTAGCAAAGGGGGCCACCTTCCGGCCACCGCCGAATGGCGCGCAATGCGGCTGAACCCGGACGTAGATCGTCCGGAACAGGTGGCACGATCGTTTACCGTTCAGTCGTCCCCGCATGCGCGAAAGGACCAGACGATGTCGTACACGGTCCAGCCCCTCGACACCTCCACATGGGTTGCCTTCGCGGAGCTTGTCGAGCGGAACAACGGGATCTTCGGCGGCTGCTGGTGCATCGCTTATCACCTTGAGCCCGGCGACAAGGGGACCGACTATCGCGCTGCGAAGCAAGCCAGGGTCAGGGACGGCCGCGCGCACGCCGCGTTGGTCTTTGACGACGACGGCGTCGCTCAGGGGTGGTGCCAGTACGGCAGCCCCGCGGAACTCCCGAATATCAAGCATCGGCGTGAATACGACAAGGACGCGCCCTCGCGTCCGGACTGGCGCATCACCTGCTTCTATGTCGACAGGAAGCATCGCGGCCAGGGAGTCGCCCGGGCGGCGCTGGAAGGTGCACTCGACCAGATCGCCGCGGCCGGGGGTGGCCGCGTCGAAGCAATCCCTGAGGTCACCGCCGGCCGCGAGGCGGCGGGCCGGTTCCTGTTCAGCACCACCGTCGAGCTCTTCGAGCAGTATGGCTTCTGCCGGGTCCGCCAGGTTGGCAAGCACGCGTGGATCGTGGCCAGGCAGGTCGACGGCCGCTGAGAGTCAGCGCCGCCCTGCTCTTTGCCGCGAAGACGACAGAAGATCGCGCCGCGGGATGGTTCGGCCTCTCCGGCGATGTCCTGATAACAACTACTCTTGACTCGTGTCATACGGTCGGCGCCGGACCCTGCCGCAGTCGGGGCGCGGCGCGGCTGGCTGGAAGGGGAAGCCATGACCGAGACTGTGGGCGGCAAGATCCAGGAGACGCAGATGGGCCGCTACCGGTCCACGCGCGGCCTTGACTACGAGTCGGTGCCGTGGCGGCTATGGGAGAAGTCCAAGAAGCTGTTCTGGGATCCGGCCGACCTCGACTTCTCGCAGGACGCTATCGACTGGCAAACGATGTCAGACGAGGAGCGGACGCTGATTGCCCTGTCTGCCCGCGGGTTCATGGTCGGCGAGGAAGCCGTGACGCTGGACATCGTCCCCTTGCTGCGCTGCATGTCCGATCTGGGGCGCCTTGAGGACACGATGTACCTGGCGATGTTCGCCATGGAGGAGGCTAAGCACACCGACATGTTCCGCCGGTGGTTCGACGCCGTTGGCCTCGACCCGGCCTCGCTGGATGATCTTGTCCAGGCGCAGCAGGCCACCCTGGGGCAGGGCCGCCCCGGCCTGTTCGACGGCGCGCTGACGAGGGTGATGCGCAGGCTCGACACCGACAGGTCGCCTCGGGCCATCCTGGACGCGACGCTCATCTACAACCAGCTCGTTGAGGGCGTCGCAGCGATTGCCGGGTACCGGCGCTGGGAGCAGGCATTTCGCAGGCTCGGCAAGCTGCCCGGTCTTGAGGCAGGCATCAAGCTCACCCAGCGGGACGAGCGACGCCACATCGCCTACGGCACCTATCTCGGACGGCGCATCATCGCCGAGAACCCCGACCTATGGGAGTGGGTCGAGCAGCGCTGGGCGAAACTCACCGCCGGCTTCGGTGGCGGCTACGGCGCCGCAGATCCGCAGCTGCGTGAACGGCGCGCAGCGCTCGGCTTCGATGACGAATACCAGCAGCGGCTGATCAAGCGCCGACTCGAAGCGCTCGCGGTGGCACGCACGATGACCATCGATGAGGTGAACAGCAGCGCGATTGAAGCGCTCGAGCCCGAGGAACTCCAGCACTGTAGCCGCCGGCCTGACCGTCGGCGACCTCGTGTCCCGCGAGCAGTTCCGCGACCAGCTCCGCCGACGACGTGACGCAGCGCCGGCTGAGGTTCCCACCCCATTCCCGTCTCCCCGCAGCGCCGCCGACGAGCCGCCCGCGACCGCCTGGCAGACCGGACCGGGCCGGTCGTGAACCGCGTGCTGACTGACCTGCACCTCAGCCGCCCAGGCCGGGACGTTGCCCGTGCTGGCCTCGGCGCCACCGCCCGGTCGATATGGCCTCGGTGATCACCACGTGCAGCTGCGAGGGCGCCTTCCCGGTGCGAGTCTGGGCGCAGACCAGCAGCATCGAAAGGGTGCCGCGGTAAGCGGCGACCGTGCGCGGGCTGGCCTGACGCTGGGTGAGCAGGCGCTCGGTGAACCAGGCTTCGATGGTGGGGCGAGCGCGGTCATCGACGGTCATCCTCCGAGCGCTCGAGCCGTTCGGCCGCGACCGCCAGGAGCTCGGGAGCCTGGGCGCCGGCAGTCGCGCACCGTCGCCACGGCAAAGCTATGGCGCAGGAGAAGCGATTCGCGGACGACTGGCTCGACGGCACGGCCGCGCCAGCTCGCCCAGGATCGTTCAATCCGCTGCAGCAGCAGGTCGCCCCGGCCGCGCTCGACCACGGGAAGGCCGCGCTCCAGGAAGGCCAGCCAGAAGCGGAGGTAGGGGTCGGCGATCCGGTACCGCTTGTTCTTGGTATCCGCCTTGGTCGATACCGGGCTGTCAGCAGCGATTACGCGCTTAAGGATAAGGGTGTTGAGAATCGGGGACAGCGTGCCGGAGGCCAGCGGCGCAGTGCCGCCCGCCTCACCGGCGATCGCGGAGAAGGTCCGCTCGCCACCGCCGATGGCTTCCAGCAACAGATGCAGGTCCACACCATCGTCATAAGCCGAGTACGTGTGGAAGATCTCCCGGCCCCCGCGCAGGAACAGGCTCACGCCCCGCGCTCCGAGCCATCCTTCCAGGCATGGAAGTCGTCATTAGAATCGCTCCTTGACGACGAGTATCAGGGGACGGACGATCCCATGCACGTCCTGAATTTCTCGATCTTCGCCAGCGGCGCTCTCGATACAGCCACGAAGGTTGCGTCCAGCGCAGGTAGGTGCGCCAGGTGACCGTGCCCTGTCGATCACGTGTGAGCAGTACCTGCAAGCCTCATCCCAGCTCGGGTCGAACATGGGCGAACCGGCAGACGATAAAATCGGTACAGATCACTGCTGGTCACACAAGATCAGGTGCGCAACAAAGCCGGGCCTCCAAACTGTCGCATCGGGTTAGGATCCGTGATACAGGCGTTCCAGCCCGATGAGTTGAACCGTTGGATCATTTTCCGCTCTTCGCGTCAGTGCGTCGCTGAATCCGGTGCCGCTGAACAGGAGCAGTCGGCTGCCTTCTGCACCTGGTTTGCCGCTCGCCTGGAGCAGATCGCGAATGTGCTCGAGTCTCTTCAGGTGGCCGGTCGTCATGGTCTCCTGCCACTTCGCCTCGCCGATGGCGAGCAGCACGTCCCGGTTGTCTTCGCCACGGCCGAAGACGACGACGTCAACTTCAGCTGTCTTCCGAGCGTGAGGGTCGGGAACCGTTCCGCTGGCCACTCGGACGGGATCGGTCCCGTAGGTCTGCGGGCCGGCATACCAGCGGGCCCACTGGCGGCATATCTCTTCGAAATGCGGGCCGACCACGTTGCTGGTGAAGGGCTGCTGCGAACGCCGCCAGACCTGCGCCGCACGTCCAGGTCGCTCCAGGTCTCCCCACGCTGGCCGCATGATCGCGTGGTAGAAGGTCAGCAGCGGCTCGGCGATGCGGTATGCCGACCGGTTCCTCCTGAAGGCGTCTGTCTCGTGCGTGATGAGGCCGGCGTCGTGCAAGACGCCCAGCGGGTGTGCGAGGTCCGTGGACTTGCGCTCCAGGTAGCTGGCGATGCCGCCGCGGGCAGTATTGCCATCGGAGATCGCGGAGAGCACCGCGTGGTAGAGCGCCGTGTCGTGGAGGTCAGGTTCCTCCGCAAGGATGTACCGGGCCTCACGGAACAGTGGCCTGCCCGGGTTGAGGACCGTCCGGCATACCCACGGGTCAAAGTCGTCCGCGTCGGCCGGAACATCGTCCTGAGCGAACTCCCGGCGGTAGGCCGGAGTGCCGCCCACGATGGCGTGCGTCAGCAGTGCGGTGCGGAGACCGGCAATGCCCCAGAACTCCCTGGCTCGCCGGAAGTCAAGGGTGTGGACGACGAGTTCAAGTCCAGCCCTGCCGCGAAGGGGCGCGTTGCCGGCGAGGAGCTTGCCCATGAAGGACAGCGCCGAGCCGCACAGCAGCAGCCGCAGCGGGGTGTTAGCCCGCTGAGCGGAGGGTTCGAGTGCACGCTGGATAAGGGATGGGAGCGCCGGTGATGACTTGGCGAGGAAGGGGAACTCGTCGATGACCACCGGCTCCGGTCCGTTCACCGCGATACGCATGAGCCGGGTGATGGCCTCGTCCCAGTTGGCGAAGCGGAAGGGAGTCGGCTCGGCAAGGTGAGACGCGAGTGCCTGTCCGAGTTGACGGAGGGAATCCGCCTCCGTGGTCTCGGTGGCGGTGAACATGAACCCATTCGACTGGACGGTAAGTGCGTCAAGGAGGAAGGTCTTGCCTTGACGGCGTCGGCCGGAGACGATGCCGAGCGTCGCCCGCCCGGCGCGGTTGGTCGCGAAGCGAGCCAGCTCATCCCATTCAAAGTCCCGATCGAACATGTCCTGGGGTTTGCCTATCGTCATGGGCCGCCCCCCTTGGGCCGACTGTATAACTCTAAATATAATAAGTGCAGTTATTCATCAACAGTACCTCGACCTAGGCGGCCGCCACTACTGCGTCTGCCGTCATGCCGACATCTACGTCTGCTGCTTCGCCATGCCGACGAACGCGGCGACGCTGGATGGGGGGACGAACAGTGGGATTGGCCGGGGTCGTGAAGCGCGCATCGCCGCGAGTGCGCAGGTCAACGGCCAGACTGAGGGCCGAGATCGGCGGTCTGTAAAACTGCGGCTCAGCCTACGCTGGTTCGAACCCAGCACCTGCCACCACCTGCGGAAACGCCCCGTGGCCTGTGCGTATGCGCCAGACGGGGCCGTTGTACTACGGGCTGTCGTAATCCCGTTGGCGTCCCTGTGAGTCCGGGTGCTTCCTGCAGTGCACGGACAAACTTCCAGTGGGCGAAGAGGAGCGGGTACAGCCTCTCGGCCTTCCGCAGTGCCTCCCGCGCCCGCTTCCGCTTGCCCCGGTACCGCTTGCTCATCGAGCAGCGCACCAGCGAGGGGCAGAGAGCTCGATCGCGCCGTGCGAGAGCATTTCATGCTGTCCCAACCCAATGTCTTCTCGGGGGTGCTGGTCCTGCTTGGTAACGGCGCCGTGATCGTAGAGAACGATGCGCACTCCCTCGTGCGGCGCAGATCGACCGTGGGCCATGAACTCGCGGCCGTTCTGCGGGAGCACCGCTTCGGAACCACCATTGTCAGCGAGCGCGGGTGCCGAGTAGCTGACCGATACCAGGAAGACGAGGCGGCTGAACTTGCTGGCGAGTTGCTGGTCCCCTTCGAGGCTGCCAAAGCGCTCGCCAGTCAGCGCGCTACCACCGAGGAAGTCGCGCTTCAGTTCGGCGTGAGCCCAGATATGGCCCGCTGGCGCATGGATGGCACCGGAGCGCGGCTGATCGCGAAGCGCCAGGCAGCCGCCTACCGGCGAGCACGGGCTTAACCACAGGCTAGCTGGCAGTTTCCGCATCGCCGGCCTCGCCTGGATCAGGACGGGAGTTGGAGGGCGCAGATCCAATCCCCCACCTCCACCCGCGAGCGGAATATGCCCATGCTGAAGCTGTGCGGCTGTCCTGGCCTGTTACTTAGCTGCTACAAGGTGACTGGCCGCGTATTCTCCCCGAATGGCCGGAGATCACTACATACAGGCAGCGCTCATGGGCCGCTGGGGCGACTCGCCGACAATCGCTCCTCGACAGCGGAACATCGCCGTACGCATGAAGCAGCCGGCGAAGACGTTCGAGACGACGGCGGAGAACGTTGGCAAGGAGAACAGCCTGTATCCGGCCTGGCTCGAGAAACGTTGGCACATCTACGAAGGCGACTTCATTCGGGTGGCGGTTGACCTGGACGTCGGTGCACTCCAGCCGGGTGACGAAGCTTTTCTCCTAGCGTTCACCCAGACTGATCTGCCGATCGAGCGTGTCAAGGCAGTAGTGCGGACACTGCCTTATGCGGAAACGTGGCGCTGGCGCGTTCTCCTGCCTCCGCAAGGGGAACGGTTCATCCTCAACGACCACGGTCTTTGCGAGTTCGGCGATCTTGATCCGCGCACGGGCAAGGAGTGGCCGAGCCACGGTGTCTTCTTTCCGCTCGGGCCAACGGCCGGAGTACTTGGGTTCCTGCACGAGCGGAAGCTTCACCGCCGCATGTTCCGACCGCTCGACTTCTCTGAACGGCTCACGCTCAATCGCGGATACACCGCGCTCCTGAGGACGCGAGGCGTTTCGTGGTTGCGCACCCGAGCGACCGCGCCCTGATCGAGAACATCGACGATGGCACAGAGATCCGACTTGATCCCAGCGGGCCGTATCGCTTCCGGCGGTTCGGCTTCCTCGGAGACTGACTGGGCGGCGTCGCCCGCCAGTCCTGCTCACTGAGATGTCGGATCCGACAAGTACACGAAAGGTAAAATGAGACATCGACAGATCTAATGGGAACCTACAGCAGCGCTTCCGGGCTGCGCCCACGGCCGCGTGAAGCCAACCGGGTCGCGGTCCCCATACGGCGCGATGCGGACCGGGAAGCCGGTAGCGTACGCCTCGATCATCAGGCCGTCGCCGATCACGAGGCCGACGTGGCCCGGAGCGGCGGGCGTGCCGTCGGCGCCGGCGAAGAACACCAGGTCGCCGGGCTGAACCTGGCTGCCGCTGATCCGCGGGCCAGCCGCCCACTGCTGCTGCGACGTGCGGGGAATGTCGATCCCCGCGGCCCGGTAGGCCATCATGACCAGGCCAGAGCAGTCGAACGCGTCCGGACCGGTGGCACCGAACTGGTAAGGCTTGCCGAGTTGCTGCTCGGCGTAGCTGATCGCAGTCTGGACAGCCGCCGGCGGGTTCTCGCCCTCGCTCGCGGCAACGAGGCACTGTGGCGCGCTGGCCGCGGTGACCTGGCTGACCGTATACCCGCCGCGCGCGTACAGGCCGGCCCAGGACAGCACGGCCTGGACGTACGACTCGAGGTGGTTGTAAGCAAAGACCGCCTGCGCAACGTTGTCCAGCACGCCGTGCGCAAGCAGGTACTTCGCGGCGCCGGCGATGGCATCGGCTGGCTCGTAGACGCTGGCGACCCCATCACCGTTCGCGTCCGTCGCGACGCCGCTGACCTGCTCGCTCGCCGGGTGCACCGGCGCACCGCCCCATTCGTTCCCGGCAGCGCCACCGATGCCGATCTGCATCGGCCCGGCGGCGCCGAACGCGTTGGCGCCGCTGTTTACGCCGGGCAGATTGCTCTGACCGTCATCGCTCTCGACCTTGCCGATGCCGGCCAGGATCACCCACGGCACGTCGTACCGCGCTCCGGTGGACTGGAACAGCGCAAGGTAGTCCGCCGGGATCGAGTCGCGCGCCGACTGGCTGGCCGTCGGCTGTGCGGCGATGCCGGTCGCCGATGTGCAGGACGTCCCGCTGACCGCGAGCAGACCGCCGCTGGCGAACATCACGACCGGTCCAGCCAGCAAGGCCGACATGAGGATCACAGCGCCGCCGACCGCCACGACTACGCGCGCGCGGCCGCTGGATCCGGAGATCACGAGTTCCCCGCGTTGGCCAGCTCGACGTCGGTGACCTGCCAGCTCGTCCCAGCGCCCGACACCGTCACGGCATAGTCGGTGGTCTGCTCGCTGCGGCTGGAGGAGTCGGTGAACTGCTGTGCCACCTGCACGACGAACGTCAGGCTGTCCGGCCCGAACGCGCGGAGCGCGCCGATCGTCGCCGTTGCGACCGCGACCTGCTGCTGGCTTTGCCGCGCGGCGGTGACGCCAGGAGCGCTGTAGGCCACCTCGATCTGACCGACCAGCTGAGCGGACATGACTGGCTGCAGCGACGCAGCGTAGGCGGCCGGGCCCTCGGTGTAGGAGTAGGTACCGTATGCGTCGGCGAACCTGACCACGGTGGCCGCCGCCGCCGCGAGGCCCGACTGGGTGAACGGCAGCCACTGGTAGATGTCGGGCAGGCCGACCGCAGACCGGGTGGCGCGGATCCCGCCGGCCGGGCCAGTCGGCCGGGCCGAGCGGGCAGCGAGCGGCGGGCGGCTGACGGCGGTGCTGTGGTGGGCGGCCGGGCCGAGCAGGTAGCCGCCGAGCGCCGCGAACCCGCAGACGATGACGGCGAAGGCAGCACGCCGCACTAGCGGACTGGCGTCCATCGGGCGTTACTTCCGGCGTACCGGCCGCAGCCAGAACGGCATCCGCTGCTCCGGCTCATCCGGCCGGCGCGCGAGCGGGCCGCTCATCGGCTGGCCTTGCCAGGGGCCCGGCTTGCCGCTCGCCGCGGCCCGCTGACCCGACTCGCCCCTCGCCGTACCGGACTGGCCGCGAGCGGCCTGCCGCGGCCGTGGCCGGCCAGGTTCCCGTGGCTGGCGCCCTGAGCCCGCTGGCGGGGGCCGCAGGT
>JBOHCP010000041.1:0-14776 GCA_050698875.1 Streptosporangiaceae bacterium
CGTCAGAGCCCTCGGCTGCCGCCCGAATTGGCACGGCCCGGCGATGGGCCAGCGGCACGTCGCCGCGGCCTGCCGCAGTGCGCGAGTCGTCGAGCACCCCCGAGAGGCTATGCCGCTGCGGGCAGGACTGCCGCGAAGAAATAAACCGCCGGGCCAGGGTAGGCCCGGCGGTTTATTGAGTTCGGAGGCGCCGGTCAGGGCTCAGCCGACGCTAGGCTTTCGTCACAGGTGGCCCAGGCAGCTTCCCCCGTCCGCATTACTGACAGTGCCGTCCGGGCAGGTCGTGTTAGCCCAGGTGACGCCGGCCACGTTTGCAAGGCTCACTTGTGTTCCGGCCAGGTTCGCATTCGAAAGGTTGGCCCCTTTCAGATTGCTGCCTACGATGAGGGCCGTGGCCAGGTCGGCGCCACTGAAGTTCGCGCCGGCGAAGTTGCTGTAGCTCAGGTTGGCGCCCGTGAGGTTCGCGTTCGTCAGGTTCGCGCCGGCGAAGTTGCTGCGGCTCAGGTTGGCGCCCGTGAGGTTCGCGTTCGTCAGGTTCGCGCCGGCGAAGTTGCTGCGGCTCAGGCTGGCGCCGGTCAGGCTCGCCCCGATGAAGACGGTGTTTTTCAGGTTTGAGCCCGCCAGGTTGGCGCCAGCAAGGGGTGCATAGGCAAAATAGCCGCCCGACAAGTTGGCGCCGCTCAGGTTGTACGCACCGTTCGGCAACTCGGGGAAATGGCTCAGGCTGGTATCGATGTACTGGGTAAAGGCCGGGCTTGTGCTCGGGTCGAAGTCGCCGTCGCCACCGTAGGAGGCCGTGACGGAGTGGGGGCCCAGGCCCAGGCTGCTTGTCTGATAGGTGGCCTGGCCCGAGGCGTTGAGCTGGCCCGTCCCGAGCTCGGTGGCGCCGTCGTAGAAGGTGACGGTGCCGCTCGGCGTGCCAGCGCCCGGCGGCTCCGCTGTGACCGTGGCGGTGAAGGTCGCCGGTTGGCCGGCCATCACCCCGGGGTCGGCCGAGCTGACCTCGGTGCCCGTCCCGGCCGTGCTCACCTTCTGCGCCGAGGAAGCGGTGCTGCCGATGAAGTTGCTGTCGCCGCCGTAGGTCGCGGTCACTTGATGGCTGCCGACCGCCAGGGCGGATGTGGTGCAGGAGGCAGCCTCTGTGGCCGTGTCCACCGGCTGGGCCGAGCACCCGGCTATGTCGCTGGCACCGTCCTTGAACTCCACCGTCCCAGTTGGGTCCCCCGTGCCGGCGGGCTTGACGCCCGCAGTGAAGGTCACCGACTGGCCCCAGACCGAACTGCCCGGCTTGGAGCTGAGCGAAGTACTGGTGGCAGCCTTGCTGACCGTCAGCGTGCCGGTCCCGTACTGGACCGTGTAGTTGGCGGCGCTGGCGCCCCAGCAGGTGGTGGTGTAGGTGCCCACAGCCAGGCCGCCGGGGTCAAGGGGGTTGCCGCCGGCGTCCACAGGCCCGCAGCTGAGGCCGCTCACAACGCTTTGGGTGTCGCCGCTCACGAAGCCGCTGTAAGTGGCGCTGAAGGCCGGCGCCGTGCCCCCGTAAGCCATGGCCTGGTCGGAGGGGGTGATCGTCAGCGGCGCCGGGTCCACGGTGAAGGACTGCTCCGCCTGCGGGGCCGCTGAGAAGACCGGCGTCTCCTCGGGCTGGTCGAGGTTGAAGCCGGGCACGATCTGGTCGAAGTAGGTTCCGGATTGGTTGGCCGTGATCGTGCAGGTGCCGGCGCCGACCACGTTGACCTGGGCCCCGACGACGGCCGGAAGGCCTCGGTCGGCATCGCCGGCCTGCTCGAGCACATTGCTGATGGTGCAGACCGACGGCGTGGCCGAGGCGAGGACCACGCCGGTGGGGGACATGCCGCCTGCCGCTTGGATGTGCACCGGGCCGCCACCGTAGGCAGCACTCGTCGGGACGCTGCTCGTGAAGCTGATGGACTGGGTGGCCTGCTCGATGGCGTAGGTGGTGGCGCTCGTCTCCGTCCCGCTCTGGTCGGTCGCGGTCACCGTTATCTGGTAGAGCCCGGGCTTTGTATAGGTGTGGGTGCCTGCCAGGTCGATGGTGGTCGGGGTGACGTCCAGCAGGCTGAGCGGCCCGGAGCTGGTCTGTGAGCTCGAGATGGTGCCGGTCGTGCCGTCACCCCAGTCGACGGCCACGGTCTCGTAGTCGGCGCTGCCGGCGTGGGTGAGCGCGCCTGACAGGCTCATTGTGCTTGTCGGGCACACTCCAATCCCGACGGTGGACCCCCCGCCGGGGCAACTCGAGCCGAGCTCCAGCTGGGGCGCCACGTCGGCGACATCGACCGGGAAGGTGTCCACCGAGGACTGCCCAGAAACAGGGTCGGTCGCCGTCAGCTGCACCTCGTAGACGCCGCTCGTAGTCCACGTGTGGCTCACGTCTGCGCCGCTTTGGGGCGCGCCCCAGCACGGGCCCTGGACGTAGGTCCCTCCGATCAGGGTTGCGCACAAATCTGCGATGGTGCCGGGCGGAGGCGGTGGCGTGGGCTCTTGGAACCGCCACGTGTAGGTGGCGGAGGAGTCGTCCGAGGCCACCCCTCCGCCTGGGAGCAGGAACGCGGCGGAGGCGTCGAAGGTCTGGGTGCTTCCCTCGGTCACACTGGCGGTGTCGGTGGTAACCGTGGCAGTGAGGGTGGTCGGTACGGTGGCGCCGATCGCGATCGGCGCCGGTATCACCGTCGCTGAGTAGTGGTTGCCGTCTGGGCCGATGTAGTAGATCGAGGGGCCCGACCAGCAGGCGAGCTCGCCCGATCCCGGCGCCGCCGAGGTTGCGCAGGTGGCGGGGTCAAGGGGCGTCGTCTGGCTCGACGAAGGAGTGGGAAACCCGACGAAACTCAAGCCGTTGGAGGTGGCCTCCAGCCAGGCGTTCTGCTCTATCCCGGACCAGTCCGTGTAGCGGATCCCCAGCGTCTGCGAAGTGATGGGCGAGCCGCCCTGCGGCGTCTGGGTCTCGACGAACCAGTCACCGTTCACCGAGGCGCTGTCGGTGTCGGCCCCGTCGGCCCAGGTGATCGAGTCCTCCTGCTCGGGTGTCGACGAGACCCCGGCCGTAACGCTGAACTGCTCGTTGTAGGTGGACGGGAGCGGGGGGGCGTCGCAGGGGGCTGCCATCGTAGTAGCCGAGAGGTCCGCGCTGCTGCAGGCGACCAGGCCGTTGCCCAGGGTGGCCGCGACGAACATCGAGTAGAGCGAGAACCCCTCGGCGGGAATGGTCAGCATGTAGCTCAGGTACTGGGCGGCAGTCGTTATCGGCCCGCCGCCCCCAGGCGTCGGCAGCCCGGTCTCCAGCGCCAGTGCATCATCAGGGTACCCCTCCATGTCGGTGATGCCCCCGGCCAGCTGGCCAGGCAGGGCGGCGGCGTTGAAGACGTTTATCCCCTGGGTGACGCCAATGGTGACCGCCAGTACCACGATGGACGCGATGCTCGTGAACATGGCGGCTGTCAGCCAGCCCGCGACCGTCGTGGCCTCTGCCGCCACCTCGGCGCCCGCGGCTCCGCCTCCCGCAGCCTGCGGGGTGACAGCCGCCGTCACCTGCGCCAGGTTCGTCGCCGTCCTCACGGCGGCGGCCACTGTCGACCCCGTGCTTAGGGCGGCGTTCAGAGCAAGGTCGCTTTGCGTGGGCCACAGCGCCGCCTCGATCCAGGTATTGGACACCGCAGCGGCCAAGGCCGGGGTGAGCGCAACTGTCCCTGCGGTGCCCGTCACCGCCCAGCCGAAGGCCTCCTCGCCGGAGATCTGCGAGGCCTGCACGGCAAACTCTGGGCTGTTGTAAGTACCCCCGTCGGCGGAGGCGACGTCGGCTTCGCCCCACTGCTCGAACTGCTGGAAGCTCGGGGTGGGCGGGGCGCAGCCCGTAAAGTAGTCGGTACAAGGCTGGTAGCAGGTCTGCAAACCCTGCGAGTACCCGTTCGCCCAGTCGCCGCTGTCGGGCGAAGGTGCCGTGTAGCCGCAGTAGCCCTGGGTCTGGTCGCTCGTGTCATAGGGGTCTTCCGGTTCGGGCGTTTGCCCTAGGAACGCCTGCAGGTCGGACAGGCTGGGGTTGCTGCGGAGCAGGCTCTCGTACTGGCTCACCCCGAGCCCGGCCCACTTGGCGTACTCCAGGCCGGCGTCCTGGGCGGCCGCGACTGCCTGGCCCTGCACCATGCCGACCAGCCAGTCGACGGCACCTTGCTGGTCTGGGGTCGGGTTGGGCGCCTTTGCGGCCTGCACCAGCAGTGCCCACAGCTCAGCCTCCGCGTCGGCGCGCCCCCAGCTGAGCACGGCGGGCCCGTCGGTGGACGCGAGCTGGTGGTCGGCGATCGTGTTGGCAACGGCCTGGTCCTCCAGGCCCTGGAGCGCGGTCGCCTCCGCTGAGGTCAGGGGGCCAGGGTTGGGGAGCAAGTCGGGCGCGGTATAGGTACCGGTCCCGGTACCGCCCGGTCCGGAGAAAAGTGCGTAACACGGGATGAGCTCGGTGGACCCGGGGAAAGCGCAGTACAGGGTCGGCGAGCTGGGGCCTGTTTGAGCGCTGGCGGTACCGGGGATGGCCAGCGCCACCCCCAAGGCGACCGTCGTGATCGACACGAGGACGGCGAGCAAGGCTCGGCGGTGCCGACCGAGGGTACAGAAGCGGCGCCTGGCGAGCTCATGGGACATGGCTAAGTTACTCCCTTGGCATGGAGGTGTCGCGTGCCGGGCCTTTGAGGCCACACGTAGCTTCAATCCTTCTTTCGCGCCTGACCACGAAAAACGCGCAAGTTCCGGGTGAATTTCGGGTTGTCCCGTCTCCTGTAACAGGATTGGAGTGGCGGCGCGTTCTGGTCGCTGTCAGGCGCCAATCTTGTGCTACGGCGCGGCGACGGCGCGGCGTCCTGTTGATTACTGTCCGCCGACAATGGTCAAGTATGGTTTGTGCCTGATGTCCCTGCTGGCCCGGATGCGGTCGCGCTGCCCGCGGCGAGCGCGCGGCTGCGGCAGGTCATTGAGGCCAAGGACACTGAGATCGCGGCACTGCGGTATTGCCGCAGCCTGCGCTGCGACTGCAGGCGGCGCGTGCATTGCGATCGGTGTTGGCTCTTTCACAATCGACGGCGCGGTAGTTGCGGGTGGCGCTGTGGCTGGAGCAGGGACTTCGCCCCGCCCGCCAGGAGCGGGCGGTGACCGCCGCCGAGCTGGGCTACACGGAGAATACGGTGCGGACCTGGCGGCGCCGGTTCGCCCGCCGTGGCATGCCAGCCCTGGCCGGCCAGGCCGCAGTGGCCGGCCGCAGGTGTACGGCCCGGACGTCCGGCTGCAGATCGTCGCCACCGTCACCTCCGTGCCGCTTGACGGCGTCTCGGCGCGGACCCACGCGCTGGTCGCCGCTGAGCTGGCCGGTACCGGCATCTCGGTGTCCCAGACCGGGCGGATCCTGGCTGACCTGGACCTGAAGCCGCATAACGTGCGGGGCTGGCTGAACCGCTCCGGCGACGAGGAGTTCTGGGCCCGCGCCGCCGCGGTCTGCGACGCCTACCCGCGCTCCGAGCCGGGCACCGTGGTGGTCTGCAATCGACGAGAAGACCGGTATCCAGGCCATCCGCCGCAAGTACGCCGGCCACCCGGCCCGCCGCGGCCGGCCCGCCCGCCCGCCGCGAGTTCGAGTACGTCCGCCACGGCACCGTCTCCATCATCGCCGCGCTGCACGTCGCGACCGGGCAGGTCCCATGGCAAAATCAGCTCGGTGAAAATCGGGGTGCTTGGATCACTCGAGGTTCGCACGGACGACGGTGTCGTGGTCGACGTGCCTGGCGCCCGGTTGCGCGGGCTGTTGATCGCCCTCGCGCTCGAACCGGGCCGGGCAGTCTCGAAGGCGACGCTCGTCGACTGGATCTGGGGGGAGCGCCCGCCCTCCGAGGCGGCGAATGCCTTGCAGCGCTTGGTTTCCCGGCTCCGGAAGACGCTGCCGGAAGGAACGGTCGAGGGGCAGGCGGACGGCTACCGGTTGACGGTGAAACCCGATGCTGTCGACGCCGTGCGGTTCGAACGCCTCGTCGGCCAGGCCCGCAATGAGGAGGATCCACCGCGGGTACGGCTGCTGCGCGAGGCCCTCGCACTGTGGCGCGGTGCGGCCATGCAGGACGTCGGTCTGCGGGATAGTGCGGCGTTTGACGCGGCGGTCACCAGGCTCGAAAGGCTACGCCTGACTGCCATGGAGGATCGGTTCGATGCGGAGATCAGCCTCGGCCACGATGCGGAGCTGGTCACGGAGCTGACCGACGTGGTGGCCGCGCATCCGGTGCGAGAACGGCTTGTCGCTGCGCTGATGCGTGCCCTTGTTGCGGCCGGTCGCAACACCGACGCGCTGTTCGTGTACGAGCGCACGAGAGAAGCTCTGGCTGACGCGCTGGGCGTCGACCCGTCACCGGAGCTGTCCGCATTGCACGTCGCGCTGTTGCGGGGCGAGCTGGGACGGCGGGAGGAGAGCCGGAAGACCAACTTGCGTGCCGAGCTGACCAGCTTCGTCGGCAGGGACGCTGATGTCGCGGCGGTCAGGGAACTCGTTGCGGAGCATCGGCTGACCACTCTGATCGGGCCGGGCGGCTCGGGGAAGACGAGGCTTGCCGCGGAAACGGCGCGCACGCTGCTGGCCGACTTGCCGGATGGGGCGTGGTTGGTCGAGCTCGCAGCCATCGGCGCGGACGATGACGTGGCGCAGGCGACACTCGACGGGCTGGGCCTGCGGGATGCTTTGCTCGGCGGGGCACCGAACGCGGAGTTGACGGACCGGCTCATCGCGGCCATCCGCGAGCGGGAGGTACTGCTGGTTCTGGACAACTGTGAGCACGTGATCGAGTTGGCGGCGGCGTTCGCCTATCGGGTGCTCGGGGAGTGCCCGCGGCTGCGGATCCTGGCGACGAGCAGGGAACCGCTCGGCATCACCGGGGAGGCGCTGTGGCCGGTCGAGCCGCTGGCCCTGCCGGATGCGTACCCAGGCCGCGCCGAGATGGAGTCCTCGCCGGCCGTCCAGTTGCTGCGGGACCGGGCGGGCGCGGTGCGCAAGGATCTCGCGGTCGACGCCCGCGCGTTGCCGATGATGGTGCGCGTCTGCCGGGCGCTTGACGGGATGCCGCTGGCGATCGAACTTGCCGCGGCCAGGCTGCGCACCATGTCCATCGATCAGCTCGCCCACCGGCTCGACGACCGGTTCCGCCTGCTGACCAGCGGCAGCCGCACTGCGTGGCCGCGGCACAAGACGCTGCGCGCGGTGGTCGACTGGAGCTGGGAACTGCTCACCGATGCCGAACGGATGGTGTTGCGGAGGCTCTCGGTGTTCTCGGGCGGGGCGAGCCTGGATGCTGCCGAGCGAGTCTGCGCGGGCGACGGGGTCGAGCGGGAGCAGGTGCTCGAGTTGCTCACCTCGCTGGCCGAGAAGTCGCTGCTGATCGCCGAGGGCGACAGGGCGCCGCGATGCCGGATGCTCGGCACGATCAAGGAGTACGCCGGGCTCCGGCTCGCGGAAGCGGGGGAATCGGACCTGGCGCGTCACGCGCATCTCGCCTACTTCACCGAGCTCGCCGAGACCGCGGAGCCGCATCTTCGCCGCGCCGAGCAATTGGAATGGCTTGCCGCGCTTGTAGCCGAGCACGACAACATCGGTGCTGCGATGCGTGGTGCGATCGCGGCCGGGGAGGCGCACGGGGCGATGCGCCTCGCGGCGGGCGCCGGCTGGTACTGGTGGCTCAGCGGGCACAAGGATGAGGGCAACGAGCTGATCACCGCGGCCACCACCATTCCCGGCGAGGTGGCCGATGAGGTCCGGGCCATGGTGTACGCCCTCATCGTGTTGTTCCTGAACTCCGGGCGGGGCGACGAACGCCAGGCGGCGGAGTGGATCCACGAGGCACACCGGTTCAGCCAGCGCAGCCAGCCCTGCAACCCGCTGCTGGGGCTCGTCGCCCCGCTCGAACGCATGCTGGAAGCGCCGGACTCGTTCCTGCCCGCGTGGGAACTACTGCTGGACAACGAGGACCCCTGGGTACGAGCACTGGCCCGGCTGCAGCTCGGCAAGATGCGGATCATGCTGGGCCAGCACGGGCGGGATGCGGACGCGTATCTCGAGATGGCTCTCGCCGAGTTCCGCGCGATCGGCGAACGGTGGGGGATTTCGTTCGCCCTGACCGAGCTCGCGGACCGGATCGCCGTGCGCGGCGAGTTCGCCGGTGCGTGCGAGCACTACGAGCAGGCGATCGCGGTAGTCACCGAGGTCGGTGCCATCGAGGATGTCATCCGGATGCGGTCGCGGCAGGCGCAGCTGCACTGGCTGCTCGGCGATGGCGACTCTAGCGCGACTGCCATGGCCGAGGCGCAACGGTGCGCGGAACGGGTCACCTGGCCGGACGCGCTGGCTGAGCTGGCCCTCTCGCGGGCGGAACTCGCCCGGTGGGGCGGCGACGCCGACCAGGCGTACCAGCAGCTCGGCGTCGCGACGGCCATGCTGGACGACGATGCGGAGCGGGCGGACATCCGCGCAGTGACGCACGACCTGCTCGGCTACCTTGCCGACGACCTCGGCGAGGCCCGGGCGCACCGTGCGGCGGCGTGCGAGGCGGCGTCCGAGGCGGGACACGCTCCGCTCATCGCGCAGGTGCTCGTCGGGGTCGCGGACCTGGCACTGCGCCGCGGCGAGCACGAGCAGGCCGCGCGGCTGCTCGCGGCGAGTTCGCGCGTGCGCGGGCTGCAGGACCGCTTCCACCCGGACGTGGCCAGGATCGAGCAGACCGTCCGGCGTCGCCTCGGCGAAACACGGTTCGCCGAGGCGACGCGGGAGGGCACGCAGACGAGCTGGTCTCAGCTGGTCGAGGTCACGCTCGCCTCCTGAACACCGCGACCGCCTCCAGGTATCCGGGGCCATCGCGGTGAAGGTCAGCTTGCTGCCCGTCGAATGATGATGTCGCCGTACCGCGTGCGCGCGCGGACCGCCACCTTGCTGTCGAACGTGCCAGGGTTCTCCTGCGACGGAACGGAGTTACGTACCGACCCTCGCTCGCTGGTGGCCGCCACCCGGGCAGCGGTGCCCCGCTGATTCCCACGTCGATGTTTCCTGAGCGGTTCATCAGCTCCGCCTGGCCGCGTATCAACCGGCCGATCCGGATGGCGCCGTCGGCTGTCGTAGCGGTGACGCTCCATCGGCGCGGTCGATGTCGAGGGCGCCGATGGCACTGCTGAGTTCGAGGTCGGCAAAGGCCTGGCCGATCCAGATCTGTCCGGCCCTGCCTTCGATGCTGGCCCGGCCGGCGATGTGCCCGACCGCGACCTCTCCGGCCGAGATGCTCGCTTGGAGCGTGTTGATGCGATCGAGCTGGACCAGACCCGATGACATGTGCAGCTCGCACTCGCCCAGCGGGCCGTCAGCGTGAACACTCGAGTGCGCCGTGTAGGCGACCAGGCTGGAGCCAGCGGGCATTTCGATAGTGATGGCGACTGAGCCGTTCTTGTCGCCCGAGACGGTCGTCTTGACCGTTAGCTGACCGCCGGCGAAGTCGACCTTGGTCTTGTCGGCCACCTTCACGTCCGACTGGCTCGCCTTGTTGATGGGTTCGACCTGCACGACCGTATCGGTCCGGTCACTCGCGGCCACCCGCACCTGAGCACCTGCGACGGCCACGGTGGCGGTGATGGGCACTGGCGTTGCGAATGCAGGCATGACATCTCCTCTTGTCTCGTACTCGTAGGTGCAGCTCATGGACCCGGCATTGATGCCGGCCCGGTCACGGTCGTCGGAGAGTCATCGCCCAGCAGGTCACGCTCGCCTTCTGAACGTGGCGAGCGCCCACAGGTATCCGACGAGGGCGATTCCGACACACCAGGCGAGGGCGGCGATCGCGTGGCCGGCTGATGGTGCACCGGCGAGCAGCCCGCGCAGGGTTTCGATGATCGGCGTGAAGGGCTGGTACTCCGCGAACTGCCGTACTCCGACTCGCATCGTGGCGGCGGGCACGATCGCGCTGCTCAGGAACGGCAGCAGGATCAGCGGCACGGTGGCCATGCCCGCCGATTCCGGGGTCTTCGCAGCCAATCCCAGGGCGACGGTGAGCCAGCTGGTCGCGACACACACGACCACGATGAAGCCGATCGCGCCGAGCCAGTCGAGGAGACTCGCAGCCGGACGGAACCCCAGCGCGAAGGCCACCCCGATGATGGCCGCGATGGCTATCAGGCTGCGCAGCATGCTGGCGACGACCTGAGCGGTCAGCACGGCACCCCGGGAGATGTCCATGACCTTGAACCGGTTGATGATGCCCTTCGTCATGTCCGAGTTCACGGCCGTCGAGGTCGCGCTCAGCCCGTAGGTGATCGCCAGCACGACCATGCCCGGCGTCGCGTAATCGATGTAACGGCCACCGACGTTGAGGGCGCCGCCGATCACGCAAACGAACATCAGCATGATCACGATCGGCAACAAGATCGCATTGAACACCGCGGTCGGGTTCCGGAGGGTGTGCTTGAAGTTGCGACGCAACATGATCGTCGAATCGGTGCTCACTGTGCGATCAGCTCCGTGTTTGCGTGGCCGGTCAGGGCAAGGAAGACGTCATCTAGGTCGGGGGTGTGCACGGAGAACTCGTCGGCATCGATCGACTGCTCGTCGAGTCTTGCCAGCAGAGCGCGCAGCGATCTCGCCCCGCCGTCGCTCCGAACCCGCAATGTCAGGTCCTCGTCGTCTCGGGTGGAGCCGGGCAGGGCCAGTGCCGCCGCGTCGAGCCGGGCGACGTCGGTGAACCGGAGGCGGACGTGGCTGCCGGGGATCTGGCGCTTGAGCTCCTCGGGAGTGCCCTCCGCGACCAGGTGGCCGTGGTCGAGTACCGCTATCCGATCGGCGAGCTGATCGGCTTCCTCGAGGTACTGGGTGGTGAGGAAGATGGTGACGCCATCGGCCACCAGCTCGCGGATGATTCCCCACATCGTGCGACGGCTACGCGGGTCCAGTCCCGTCGTCGGCTCGTCCAGGAAGATGATCTGAGGGTTGCCGACTAGTGTCATCGCCAGATCCAGCTTCCGGCGCATACCACCGGAATAGGTCGCCGCCAGCTTCTGTGCCGACTCCGACAGGTCGAACCGCCCCAGCAAGTCCGTGACCAGCCGCCTGGCCTCGGCGGAGCCCAGATGCTTGAGGTCCGCCATCAGCTGCAGGTTTTCCTTTCCCGTCAGCAGCTCGTCGACTGCGGCGAACTGACCGGTGACCCCGATCACCGAGCGCACCGCCTTGGTCTCGGCCGCGATATCGTGCCCGGCGACGCGCACCGTCCCTGCGTCGGCCGTCAGCAACGTGGTCAGCACGTTCACGGTCGTCGTCTTGCCCGCCCCGTTCGGGCCGAGCAGGGAGAAGACCGTGCCCGAACCAACATCGAGATCGATGCCATCGAGAACGATCTTGTCCCCGAATGCCTTCCGCAGCCCTGAAACTGCAATCGCTGTACTTGTCATGCGACCACTATCGGCACCCGGCCTGACACCCACCTGACGTGCCGCTGACACGACCACTGACACGGCGTTCTACCTCGTTGCGCCAGGCCAGACGACTGCCTGATCGGCCAGAGCCCGCCGGGCGGACCGTGCCGACCTTGCGCCGGCAAAGGTTCGAGACGAGAACCATGACGCCCGCAGGCGCCAGCCCCATCCTCGGCAGCCCGCGCGCAGCTCCGGCGACCCTCGGGCCTGTTCTCGGCTATCGTGGGTATGCGTTCGCTACGCGAGGCCGCGGGGGACGCTCAGCCACTGCCCTGGACGTCGCCGGGCATGCGAGGCCATCAAAGCAAGCCTCGGGCGTGTCATGAAGATTTCGTCAGGTGCCCGCATGGGACCGGTGCCCTCGGCCAGCTTGCCTTTCCAACGTTCGCGCTGCTGGCTTCTGCGTCCGGGCAAGGCGGCCGGGTAGCAGCGGCGCCCGGCGGTGTTTGCCGCCGACAGTTCACCGAACTGTGACAGGCAGACGCCGTCGGCCCGGCACATCGGGCGGCCGGGTGACACAAAGATCGGCCGCAGCTCGTAGCGCGCGGAGCAACGACAGAGGACTGTTTCATGTCAACGACGTATGCCCTGCTCAGCACCTATCCGCCTACGCAGTGCGGGCTGGCGAACTTCGCTGCGGCGCTTCTTCTGCAGCTGCCCCAGCCGGGCGATCATGTCGCCGTCGTGCGGGTGCTCGACGAGCCGGCCCCGTGCCCCGCCCGCGAGATCGTGCAAGACCTCGTGGCCGGCTCCGCTGCCAGCGCGGCGGCCGCTGTTGATGTCCTCAATGGCTTCGACGTTGTGATCGTGCAGCACGAGTACGGCATCTACGGCGGCCCCGACGGCCAGGACGTGGTATCGCTGCTTGAAGCACTGCGCGATCGCGGGGCTCGCTTCCTGCCCGCCAGCGCCCTGGCTCAGCTGATTGACGCCGCGGCCTTGGTGCTGCTGCCCTATGACTCGCGGGAGCAGGTCACCTCGGGCGTGCTGATCGAGGCCGTGACGACGGGTAAGCCGGTGGTCTCGACGTGTTTCCCGCCTGCCGTCGAGTTGCTCGGTGGGGGCGCGGGACTCCTGGTCGGCCGGCAGGACCCGGCGGGCATCGCGCGTGCGCCGCACCGAGTGCTCACCGATCCGGGCCTGGCGGCGCGGCTGAGCCGATGCTCAGCCGAACTCGCGCCGCAGCTGCTGTGGCCAGCGGTCGCACGGTGCTACCGGGAGCTCGCCTCATCGCTGACCACAGCACGAGCCGGGGCACCAGCATGAACTACCCGTCGGCCATGAACTACCCGTCGGCGCCGTTCCGGCACCTGCAGCGACTGACCGATAGCATCGGCCTGCTTGAGCACGCGGAGGGCGTGGTGCCCCTGCATGAGCACGGCTACTGCGTCGACGACGTCGCCCGCGGCCTGGTCGTGGTGTGTCGCGAGCCGTCACCGTCGCCGGAACTGATCACCCTGGGACGCCGCTACCTCTACTTTCTCGCCCAAGCGCAGGCTGCCGACGGACGGTTCCGCAACCGGCTCGGTTACGACCGCCGGTGGCAAGACCGGCCAGGGACCGGGGACTGCTGGGGCCGCGCCCTCTGGGGTCTCGGCACCGCCGCTGCGCGGGGTGCTACGCAGGGGATCAGGCAGGAGTCCCTCTCTCGATTCGGCCGCAGCGCGCAGGTCTTGTCAGTGTGGCCGCACGCGATGGCGTTCGCGGCGCTCGGTGCCGCTGAGATCCTCGATCGCTGGCCCGACCATTCCGGCGCGCTGGCTACGCTCCACAAGGCCTGCGGGGTCATTGGTGAGCCGCCCCTCGACCCGGAATGGCCGTGGCCAGCACCGAGGCTCAGTTACGCGAACGCGGCCATCGCCGAGGCCGTCATCGTGGCCGGCTGGAAACTTGGCCGTGACCGAGTGCTGCGCGACGGCCTGCGCATGCTCGGGTGGCTGCTGTCCGTCGAGACTCGAGACGGCCACCTGTCGGTCGTGCCCGCTGGCGGCTGGTGCCCCGGTGAGGCGCGCCCCGGCTTCGATCAGCAGCCCATCGAGGTGGCAGCGATGGCAGATGCGTGCATGCGCGCGGCGACGGTCACCGGTGACAGCAGCTGGCTCGCCGGCGTCGCGATGAGCGTCGCGTGGTTCCTTGGCGACAACGACGCCCATGTTCCGCTGCTCGACGAACGGACCGGCGGGGGCTGCGATGGCCTTGGTCGCACCGGTCGCAATCGCAACCAGGGCGCCGAATCAACACTCGCCATGATCTCGGTGCTGCAGCAAGGCGCGCAGCTCGCCCCCGCGCCGCGATGACGGGCAGCCTGTCGGCTAACGGGCTGCTGGTCCGGACGGCGCACTCGGCCGGACGCTGGCCCGGTTCGCCGCCGGGTATCGCGACCTGCCCGCAACGCTGGAGCGCAACTTCGGCCGGTCGCGCACCGGCTCGGCGGCGAGATAAGGGCACGCAGCGCGGCGGCTGCTGATCGGGGCCCATTTCACCCAGGAATACGCACTCGAGGCCGCGGCCCTCTTCAACCCGTCGATCGTCGAGCATCCCGACCAGGAAGGCTGTCAGCCGGGGGAAGTCCGGTTCATCATGAGCCTGCGGGCGGTCGGCGAAGGCCACCTGTCGAGCATCGAGTTCCGCACCGGCACGATCGGCGACTCCGGGTTGCGCCTCGATCCGCCGGGGAGGTTCCTCGACACCGGCCGGTCCGGCCCCGTTCCCTATGATCGAGATCTTTTCGAGGCCAAGCTAGCGCGCCCACCTGAACTGCTACCTGGCTAACCCGCCCGGCCCGCGCAGCGGGTCCTGATCGGGCACTTCCTTCAGGGCATCGAGAAAGGCCGCTGCCCAGTGGGTCACGTCGTGTTCGCGGACACTCCGCCGCATTGAGCGCATCCGGCGCCTGGCATCCCGCGGGGAGACAGTCGCCGCGCGCACTATGGCATCCTTCAGGCCTTCTATGTCGTGCGGGTTCACAAGAAATGCGCTGCCCAGCTCGTCGGCCGCCCCGGTGAACTCGCTCAGCACCAGCGCGCCGCTCTCGTCGTGCCGGCAGGCGACGTATTCCTTGGCCACCAGGTTCATGCCGTCCCGCAGCGAGGTCACCAGCATCACGTCGGCAGCCAGAAACAGGGCGGCCATTTCCTCCCGCGGGTAGGACTGGTGCAGGTAGTGCACCGGAGGGTTGCCCAGTTCGCCGTGCTCGCCGTTGATCCGGCCCACCGCGACTTCGACTTCGTCGCGCAGGACCCGGTAGTGCTCGACGCGCTCCCGGCTGGGGCTGGCCACCAGCACCAAGACCGACTCG
>JBOHCP010000042.1:0-14661 GCA_050698875.1 Streptosporangiaceae bacterium
CCGTGCTATCCTTCAATTCAGGACACCAGCAGAAGTGTTCGCAGAGCTCCTACTCGCTGATAATCCCGGCGATAGCCTCAGCTCAATTGCTTCCACCGGTTGAGACCCAATGCCACTTAGCCGTATGTCCCCGGGTGGGGCGTCGCGCGGGCGCGAAATGTCCGGGCTGGTGCGGCCGGGGTCGCTGCCGGCCGGTGGTTGCGGCGGGCGGATCGGCCTGATGCGCTGGCGGGGCGTGCGTGCGGCTGGGAGGCTGGTGCGGGCTGCCCGTGTGTGAAGCCGGCCTTAACTTGGCACTCGAGTCCGCCATTTAGCCTGGCGCTGGGGTCCTGACCTTGACGGGAGGTTGAGACCAGCCACCGTAGCCGTTTGATATCGATGCGCCTGGCCGGTCCGAAGAACACCGGCCTGTTGTCAAAGCTCGCCATCAAGTAGACGATCTGTCCATGGCGCGATGCCGTGCAGTGACCGAAGACGGAACGTTATGTAAGAGGAAGGTCACCGAAGAGGGGCAGCACTGTTATCAGCACCGCGGGGGCCGAGCATCAGGACGCCAGGCTTCCCGAAGATCGACGTCATCGGGCCGAATGTCGGCACGCTCGTCTGCCGCGCAGTTTAGGCCGACAGTGCCGAGGGAGCCTGCCTGGCGATCACCGCCAGCATGGGAATACCCAGATCCTGCACGACCCCCCAGGCCATCTCCTCCTCCATCCCAAAGCGAGCGGGAACGTCGACGGGTCAAAGACGCCGCCGAGTTCTGCGCCGACTCACTGTCAGCCGGGTGGCAAACCGCGGTAGCCGACCGGGTAACGGGCTACGCCCAGTCCACGTGGCAGAAGCTCGCCTGGTCACGTCGGAAGCGTAACTGTAAGGCGCTGGCACGGATCGCCCGCTCGATTCTGGAAGCCAGAGCAGCGTTGCATAAGGCCGTCGGCCGGATGTTCGGTTGGGTGAGTGCCGCCATGGGCGCCGATGGCATCGCTCGCGCCTTCGCCGAGGAACTGGCCTCCAACATCCCGTTCGGACCGCTCGACGCCAAGATGGTTGGCGTTGCGCGCGGCGTGCAAGTCGCCGGCATCCTGCTCTGTGTCATGGATAACCGGGACCTCACTACCTGCGACTGCTTTATCGACCTAGCGCTCGCCGAGACCAAGGAACGGGTGAATCAGATCCTGGTCGCTGCGATGTCCGACTGGAGTGGGCTCGCTGGTTTCGGCTGGTCGGCGGCTGGGTGATCGCGTCAGGTGATGACTTCCCGGCGTTGTCAGTGCCTCGACGGAGCGCACTGTTCCGTCGCAGCAATCGGGCAACACTGCTCATACTTATCCCAAACTGTTGCGCAAGCTCACGGCGTCGAACACCGTGTCGATAGCTGGCCACGAGACGGTGTACCTCGTCAGCGGTCAGGCGATCGCTGAGGTGACGCTTCGGCGCGGTGTAGACAGTGGGCCGCTTCGGTGGCGTTGGGAGCTCCTGGTCGCGCTCAGCAGCATTGGCGCATCGGCGCAGGTGGGCGGCCGCACCCCTGTTCAACTTCTGCCGGCTGAGGCCCACGCAGTTCAGAGTTCAGATGATATTTCCCTGAACTTCAGATCGATCATCCCGCACGCTGCCCGGGAACCAATCGGGAATCCACTGGCCGCTCAGAGCCAAGCTTCTGTCGTCGGCTCGTCTCTGCGTATGGCTTGCTGGGCCGTCCCGGCGACGGCCGAGCTGACTATTACAGTCGACGTCGCCTGATGCCGCCGGTTCCGTTAGTTCGCGGCGAGCGCTGGTGCGGGCTCTGGAGCGCCCCGGGTCGTACTGTCGGCCGGCATCAGGCGCTCGTGAGGATGACAAGTTGCTGAGTCGGCCGGGTCATCGCGACATAGCGGTCGACCGCTCCCTCGATGCCCGCGCCGAACGACTCCGGGTCGATGAGGACGACCAGGTCGAACTCGAGCCCTTTCGACAGTTCCGGCGTCAGCGACTGGACGCGCGATCTCGCCCGGAACGTGGGATCGCCGATGACACAGGCGATCCCTTCGCCATGCGCGGCGAGCCAGCTGTCGAGGATCGAGCCTAGATCCGATGCAGATCCGTGCACGACCGGGAGGCCGCTGCTGCGGATGGATGTCGGCACATTAGCGTCGGGGATCACGGCCAGGATGACGGGCTCGGCCTCCGCCATTACTTCTTCCGGCGTCCGGTAGTTGATGCTCAGGGAAGCCAGGCTGATGTGATCGAGCCCGATCCGCTGGAGCCGTTCCTGCCACGACTCCGTGAACCCGTGCCTGGCCTGGGCGCGATCCCCGACGATGGTGAAGCTGCGGGACGGGCAGCGCAGCAGCAGCATCTGCCACTGCGCGTCGGTCAGTTCCTGAGCCTCGTCCACGACGATGTGCGCGAACGGACCGGCGAGCAGGTCCGGGTCGCCGCCGGCCAGCGCGGTCTCGTCGATCAGGGCGTCCTGGAAGTCCTCGCCGCGCAGCATCGTGACCAGGCCTACGCCGTATTCGTCGTCGGCGGCCTCGATCAGGTTGTCGACGACCCGGTCCATCTGCTCGCGTTCGGCGGCGACAGCAGCCTTACGCCGGCGCTTACGCCGTGACGCCTCCGGATCGCCGAGCCGCTGCCGCGCTGCGTCCAGCAGCGGCAGGTCGGACAGCGTCCAGGCCTGCGCCTCTGGGCGCTGCAGTTGCTTCACCTCATCGGGGCTCAGCCAGGGTGCGCACATCCGCAAGTAGGCGGGTACAGACCATAGGTCGCCGACGAGGTCAGCTGCTTCCAGTAGCGGCCATGCTTGCTGGAGAGCCGTGAGCAGCTCCCTGTTCTGCAGCAGCGACTTGCGGAACAGGTCAGCCGGGACGTCACTGCGTTGCTTGTCCTTCAGGATCGCGACCAGTTCGTCGAAGATCTGATCGCGCGCCTCGTTGTGCGGGGTACCGGGTTCTGGTGCCTCGAACGCCTCGGCCCATTCGTTTTCGCTGAGCCAGGTGTGAGACCAGTGGGTCTGGACCGTCATCCCCGTGCCGGGCGGATTCTCGTAGAACCTGACGGCCGGCTCGATCGCCTTCACCAGGTCCGCGGACGACTTCAGGCGGGCCACGTTCGGGTCGGCCTCGATCCCTGCGGCGGCTCCCTCGGCGACCAGGTCCCGCAGGGTGCAGGTCTGCACGCCCTCCTCGCCGAGGCTGGGGAGTACGTCGGATACGTAGGCCAGGTAGGGCTGGTGTGGACCGACGAATAGCACGCCGCCCCGGCGATGACCGAGGCGAGGGTCGGAATACAGAAGGTAAGCGGAGCGGTGCAGGGCGACGACGGTCTTCCCCGTACCGGGACCGCCATCGACGACGAGAGCGCCGCGCGATCCGGCGCGGATGATGGCATCCTGGTCGGCCTGAATGGTGCCGAGCACGTCCCGCATCCGCGCCGACCGATTGCTGCCCAGGCTGGCGATGAAGGCGGACTGGTCGTCGAGCGCGACGTGCCCGTCCAGCCCGTCCGGGGTGAACACCTCGTCCCAGTAGTCGCTGATCCGGCCGCGGGTCCAGCGGTACCTGCGGCGGCTTGCCAGGCCCATCGGGTTGGCGTGGGTCGCTCCGAAGAACGGCTCAGCCGCGGGGGAGCGCCAGTCGACTAGCAGGCGGCGACCCGCCGGGTCGGTGAGGCCAAGTCGTCCGACGTACACGGGCTCGGGCGTGTCCGCGCTGACCATGCGGCCGAGGCACAGGTCGAGGCCGAAGCGGAACAGGAGGCGCAGGCGAGCGGTCAGCCGGTGGACCTCCAGGTCCCGCTCCAGGGCCTTCTGTCCTATGCCGCCGGGCGCCTGCCGCTCAGCATCGAGGCGGTCGGACAGGTCCGCAATCGACAACTCAAGGCTCTTCGCGATGGCCGCGAATTGCCGCTCGTCGCCGGCGATCAGCCTCGGATCGGCCTTGGGGGCGAGGCGGTCGGGAAGGTTAAACGCGCTGGTAGCCAGCGGGTGCACGTCAGCAGCTCCGATCTGAGGCCGCCGGCAACGGCCTCGCGCAGAAGGCGCCCGGTCTGGCTGTCAGTACCTGGTGCCCATACGCCAGAACAAGCACATGCATCTCGCGCCCCGTGTCTGTCGCTTCCGTCTCCAGCCAGCGATTCTGCGCCACGACCCGGGTCTTGCCGCAAGCCCCCCGGCGCGCTATATGTTGAAAGTGGAGGGGAGCGGGTGCCCTCCGTCTCCTTGATCAGCAACGGGAAACTGCGGACCTGCCGCCGCGGGCGGCAGGTCCGCCTCAGACGGGCCAGTCGAGCTGCGATTCGGGAATGGCGACCTGACGGCCGTGGGCTTCTGCCTCTGCCCGGCCGGCGTGCTCGCCGCGTGGATAGCGAAAGACCCGGTCTGGAAACACCACAAATGTTTCGGCGGGCGAGCGGAAGTCCGCGTACCAGGCCATGGGCTGGTCATCAAGAGCGCCGGCGAACGTCCGGGCGAGGTCGTCGGCATCAGCTTCGTCCGCTTCGAAGTCCAGCAGGGTCCAGATCTCCGGCTCCCCTGGCGTGGTGTCATCCTGCCTGTGCCTGCTGATCTTGCGGACAGTGAGCTTCAGGTTCTCGAGGTTCGTTCCGACGCGGAGGCTCTCCGCGATGAGAGTGCCCTGGATCATGATCATCTCCTCCCGGCTCGTGTGTTCGGCATCCCCGCTGATGCGAGCCCGGCTTCGGCTGGTGGTCTGGCACGACGGTAACGCCTGCCACTGACAAAGCTTCGCTAGCACTGAGAGCGGCGCGACGTCACTGGACCGGAAGCCGCAGGGCGACACCGGGCAGCGTTTGGCTGGGGACTGGACCATGAGTCAAGATCATTAGCGGCGCGCTGATCCTGGCGGGCTCAGGGTCGCTTGCTCGAGCCTAGAGGGGATCACTCCGGGGTGAGAAGCCATCGGCGAGGATCACCGCGACCTCCCCTGGCTCCGCGAACGTGCCTACCCCGGAGCATTTGCTGGCCATAGTTCGCTGAATGCCCTGCCCGCATCCGAGCCCTGGTAGATGTTGTACAGGTTGTCTTGCAGGACGTGTGCGAGGTTGTCGATGTTGGACGAGACAGACAGGTCCTGATCCAGCACCTCGGCACGGAAGCCCCAGCCGCCCGGGAGGTCGAGCCGACCGCCGAGGTGGGCGAGGTCGCCTTCGCTCAGGGTCGAGTCCCGGTGCCGAGTGAAGGACTGCATGACGAACACCTCACCGTCGGGGGCATCGAGCAGGTATACCTCGCTGCCTCTGTAAAACATGAAAGTGAATGTGTTGTTGCGGTAGATGTAGCCGGGGTCGAAGCTGCCCTGAACCGTGTCCTCCATCAGCGTTGCCGCGCCTACGACGCCCATCCAGGTGCCTGTGATGCCCTCGAAAGCCTTGTCGTCTCCGGCTTCCCGGACATCGAGCCTGTCGAACATCCAGTGCCTTACCGGGTTGAGCCAGGCGCCCAGGGCTCCGTCCTCGCGCGCGATGGCGGCGGCGTCGAGTGCGTCGAATTGCTCCGGTGTCGGGTCGCACGCCCCGGTCGTGTTCCAGATGTTCGCGATGGCGTTGTCCTTGCTAGTGCCAGTGATGAGGCCCACTTCGCAGAACCGGTAGCCGCGCATCTCCTGCATGTGGATCTCCCGGCCAGGAAGCAGGTGTTCGTCGCGAGCCGCTGTCATATTCTGCTGAAGACTGGCTTCGCTCATGGAAGGTCTCCAATCGCTGGCTGTCTTAACGCGGCATTCGTTCAACGGTAGGACGTCAGCCTTCGAAGCTGACCATGCGGGTCCGAGTTCCCCTGCGCCGCTCCAGCGGCGCAGGTGGAGTGAGAGCAGGAGCGAGGAGGGCATCGGGGCGGAATCGGTGGGCGACGATGGCCATGCTTCCGCTGGCGATGGCGGCGGTGGCCCCCCGGCGACTACGCGCTGGCCGGCATCGAAGCAGTGCAGCGCTGCCTCGCTGCCGCCGGGCACACCGAACACATCGCCAGGTACTCACGTTCGCCGGCCGGCCAGTACGGCGGCCCGCGCATCGCGCCGACCGTCAGCTCCAGCAGCGGGCGGGCGAGAAACCCCGGCCGGTCGAGCAGCATCGTCACGATGTCAGGGCTGTCCACCAGGGACGTGGCGCCGGTGTGCGTGAGGAACAGCTTGGCGCGGCGGCGGCGGCCGTGGTCGAGAATGGACAGTCTCATCGGGACTGCGGGAAGTCCAGGTCGAGCAGACGGCGCGCGAGGAAGCGCCGGTCAGGGGTTGGTGGCGAGTTCGTGTGCACGCCAGTACTCCGCCGACTGCCCGGTCACCGGGCCGTCTGGATCCAGTCCCGGTAGTGCGTCGATGCCAGGTGTGCGCCCGTGCCCGCGGTAAGCACGTCGCCGTTGATGCCCGCGAATACGCCGGCCTTGTCGTCGGTGATGACTGTCCGGTTGTCGTGCTGTGCTGCCAGCGTTACCCTGCCGAGTTCGTCGAGGGGGAAGACATCCGGGCCGGCCACTGTCCGGATGCCCTGCACGGGGGCGCCGGTGGAGACTTCGACGACCGCGTCGGCGACGTCAGCGGCGGCGATTGGCTGTAGGTGGGTGGGAGGCAGGCGAACGGTGGTGTCATCAGAGGTCTCGAACACGACCGTCTTCATGAACTCGAAGAACTGGGTGGCGTGCACGATGGAGTACGGCGTGGGCCCCTGGCGGAGCAGGTCTTCCTGCAGGGTCTTGGCCCGGTAGTAGTCCAGCTGGGGGACCTGGTCCACGCCGACGATCGAGAGGATCACCTGGTGACGGACACCGGCACGGTCCCCAGCGGCCAGCAGGTTGTTCATGGAGGTGCGAAAGAAGCCCAGGGAGGCTTCGTCGAATGTCGGCGAGTTTGCGAGGTTAACCACGGCCTCGGCGCCTTCCAGCGCCTGGTCCAGGCCCTTGCCCGTGATCAGGTCAACGCCGGGAGGTGCGGCGGGAACTGCCTGGTGTCCGCTTTTTGTCAGCTTCTGGACGACCTGCGAGCCGATCAGTCCAGTGCCGCCGATAACTGTGAACTTCATGGCTTGTCCCTTTCCTCAGTGTGCCAGTACCCGGTCCCGGTGGCGGGTCCAGTCGGCCAGGTCTAGGTCTGGCCAGCTGCGCCCTGGCTAAAGCTCCATACCTGCCCAGCTTCACGAGGCCGCACGCTTGGCTGACCCGGGTTTGGCTGGCCTGCCCCGGTCGAGCCAGACGACGGCACCATGTCCTGCAGGTTCGGTGGCGGACGAGACATTGGGTGGCAAACCGCGCGGAGGCTCTGCGCCGGGGTGTCTCTGCGCGGGCACGTACGGCGACCACGACTTCCTGGAGGTCTACACCACTCAGGTCCGCGGCGACCAGGTGAATCTGGCCAGATTCCGGGTCCTGGACCCGGCCCTCGGCGGGCCGGGTCCTGCCCGACCTGATCCGACGAGCGCCGCGCCATCAAAGCCCTGCTGCGGCCATGACCAGGAGGCGAGCCGATGTACCCGCGCGCGCTCGGACAGGGCCTTGCACGTCTCGACCGCTGGCTGGGCTGTCCCGATGGTGACCTCGGCGGTCGGAACGCGGTGCCCGGTGTTGCCGTAGCCGAGGAACCGCCCGGTCCCTGCGGATCGCATTGCCGGCTAGCGGCTAACATCCGTCGCCATGGCCAGGATCACGAGCAAGGCTGCCAGGCTCCGCATCGTGCCTGCGAACTCGGTGTCGTGGGACGACCTTCGGGCATCTGTCGGCGCCGCCCGCAGCTTCGATTCACTGTGCTTCTGCCAGCGATTCAAGATCCTGAAGGGCTGGCACTCGGTCGGCCAGGAGGAACGCGCGCACCGGCTGCGGACCCAGGCCGAGTGCGGATATCCGGATTCGGATACGACAAGCGGGCTTGTCGGCTACCTCGACGACGAGCCGGTGGCGTGGTGCGCGGTCGAGCCGCGGACCGCCTATATCCGGCTCACCAGGCAGGTTACCTGGGCCGGGAGGAACGAGGATAAGACCGATGAAGGCGTGTGGGCCATCACCTGCCTGATCACTCGCACTCCGCACCGCTGGCAAGGCTTCACCTATCAGATCCGGAGCGCTTTCGCCGCTGCCGGGTTCGGGGAAGTGACCAGGCCTACCAGGCGGCGCGTCGTCATGCGGATCGATCTGTAGGCAGCCCGCGGCCAGGTCAGCGACGGTGAGCGACAACCCTGGCGTGACCTGACAATCGGGTGCTGCTCACCGGTTGTCGTACTCGTCGTGGCGGCGCCACCACATGCCGCTCTCGTTGCGGCCGAGCGGCGCGCGGTCGAGCCACTGGTACATGCCCCACAGACCGTCCAGCCCGCGCGCGTACGCGGAGTAAGTGTGGTAGACGGTGCCGTCCGCTAGGGCGAAAGCGCTCATGCCGGGCCCTTCACGCCGGTAGGTCTCCCAGTCGGTGCCGACGATCGACTCGCTGAAGGCGTCGTAGGAACTGTTCTCGCCGGCCGTCGGCCGCAGGTCCTCTGCATCGAAGTTGTAGGCAACGGCTCCCGCTTCCCACTCCTGCTTGGTGTGCGCCACCCCGAAGTCGAAGGTGAAGTCGCTGTCGTAGGAGGACGCCCACGGGAAGCTCCAGCCCATCCGCCGCTTATATGCCTGGAGCTTGGCGAGCGGCGCCCGCGACACCGCGCTGAGCGTGACGTCATGACTGGCGAGGTGGACCGCCGAGCCGTTGAAGCCGTCGGCGATCGCCGAGCAGGACGGGCATCCGGCGGTGTAATCGGGTCCGAACATGAAGTGGTAGGCGAGCAGCTGCGAGCGTCCCCGGAACAGGTCAGTGAGCGACGCCGTTCCCTCGTCGGTCTCGAAGCGGTAGTCCTTGTCGACCCGGACCCAGGGCAGCTCCTGCCGTCGCCGGGACAGCTCGTCGCCCCGCCGGGTCAGTTCCTTCTCCGCCTCGAGCAGCTCTAGCCGAGCGGCAAGCCACTCCCGCCGTGTTCCCGTCTTGTGACCGGTCATTGCCTGTCTCCTTGTCCTGTTTCTTGTTGTTACATCCCTGGTGGCGTGAGCCACGGAACCAGCGAGGGCGTGCTGACGATCACGAGTCCGAGCCCGATGAGCGCCAGCGCCAGCGGCACGTCGATGGCTGCCCTCGCGGGCAGCAGTTTCTGGGCGCAGGCGAGTACAGCGACGACCGACATCCAGAACAGGCTCATTACGTCCAGCGCTACCAGCATCGCCATCAGCCCGATGCTCGACCCGGCGCAGCACAATCCGAACCCCAGCCCGGAGCTGGCACTCTCGCGGCAGCGCCGGCGGAAGTGCCGCTTGACCGGCGTGAGCTCATAGGCGCCCGCCGCGATCACCACCGTGCCGGCGGCCAGCGGCCTGTGCGGCCGGTCGAGCGCGTACGCGAGGACGCCTGCGAGAGCGCAGATGGCCAGGTAGGACCCGGTGAACGGCGGCGCGGTACGCATCGTGCCGGTCAGGCGGGTTTGCCTGACGATTGCCGGGGCCGCGCCCGGCAGCATCATCGCCGCCATCATCGTCACCCACGCGGCGGCGAAGAACCCGAACGGGCCGGGCCGGGTCGCTAGTCCCATATCCATGCCGTGCATCAGCCAGGCCGCGGTTGCCCAGCAGGCGGCCGCGAGCCCGAGCGTCGCCGCCAGGACAATGGTCGGCTCAGCCGCCCGCGGCGATTCTGCGGTCGTCATGAGTCCTCCACCTTCGATGCGCTCAAGGCAACGATCTCCGTCACGCGGATCCGGGACCATGCCGGTCGAGGTGCTCTTTCAGTGCGCCGAGCGGGCCGTCCCAGTCGCGCGCCAGCGCGGCCAGAAACTGCTGCGCCACTTGCATCGGCGCGGAGCGCAGCCGGTAGCGCACCCGGCGCCGCTCACCCGGTTCGGCCGTCAGCAGGCCGGCCTCTGCCAGCAGCGCCAGGTGCTTGGCGATCGCCTGACGAGTGATCGGCAGCCGGCCGGCCAGGTCCGTGGCGGTGGCCGGCCCGCCCGAGGCCAGCGCCGCCAGGATGGCGCGCCGACTCGGGTCGGCCAGGGCGACGAAGACCTGTTCGGCGGTTGCCTCGATGTCAGGCGGCGGCATCGAGGTAGTCGGCGAGTTCGGCCAGCTCGCTAGCCCAACCGCGGGTGTTGCCGTCGTAGGCCGTGCGGTAGGCGTCCTCGGGAAGCTGCGCGAAACCGGACTCGACCACGGTTAGCCGCGTGCCCGCACCAGCAGGCTCCAGCGTGAACTCAACGTAGGTGCGGCGCGGATCGTCCTTCGGCAGCCCGTAAATGTGCCAGGTGAAGCCGAAAACGGTCGGCTCATCCACCCGTTCCACCCGCATGTCGGCGGTGTGGCCGCTGTCCCACTTCATCCCGGCTGATCCGCCCGGGCGCAGGTCGATCGTGGCCTCCTGGCCGAACCACGCACTCAGTCCGTCGGCGGTGGTCAGCGCCGCCCATACCTTGGCCGGTGGCTGAGCGATCTCGACGGTTCGCTCGATGCGATCAGGGAACGCCATGACTGCCTCCATAATTGTGGCAACTGTCTGGTTGCTATACTATGGCAACCAGCAGGTTGCGTCAACTCAGGCGGCCGGCCGCTTCGACCGCCGGGGCGATCCGCGGCACGCTGCGCTGGCCCGTGCCGCCCTCGGCCAGGCGCTGCTGTCAGCAGGGCGGCCCGGCGACGCAGTCGCGGTGCTCGAGTCGCTGCGAGACGACGGCGAGTATGCCCTGACCTCTCGGCGGCGCGACGCTGCCGTCGCGCGGCTGACACCGATGATCGGCCGCTGCCAGGCCGCTGGCCCGGCGGACCAGGCAGCCCAGCTGACAGACTTGCGCGGTCGGCTGGCCGCCTGACGGATGAGCGAAGCCCGGCCTAGAGCCTGGCCTCCGGCAGGGTCGGCTCGAACAGCTCCACCGGGTTGCCCGCAGGGTCTTCGGCGATGATCTGCTTGCCGCCGACGCCGGTGACGATGTCATTGCGGAACCGGACGCCCTGACCGCGCAGCTCCTCGACAATCGCGGTGAGGTCATCGACCTCGATGGCGAACCGGTTCCAGCCACCCGGCTGCGGCAGCGTGCCGTCGGGCATTGCCTGGCCGCCGCCTGGCCCGCCGCCTGGCGCGCTGAGCGTCAGGCGCAGGTCGCCCCGCGACAGCATGGCGAACGCGGGGGCGGGATGCATGACCTCGGCAAAGCCGAGACGCTGGCAGTAGAACGCGATCGCGGCATCGACATCGTCGACGATGTACCGCACACTCACGGTGGCCACCACTGGCACCTCCTCACCGTTTCACACTACTGCTGGCCGTCCGCGAGACCGCTGACGGCGACGGCGACGGCGATGCCTGGTGGGTGGCCAGTGCTATTTCGTCGGTGAGTGCGATATCCAGCTGGCCGAGCGCGGTGGGATGGAACGGGGCGCTGCCGCCGAGCCCCTGCACGTAGGGCTGCGGAGAGCAGAGCGCGTGGGCGGCGAAGCTAGGCTGCGGCGATAGGTAGCCGAACTGCGCTGCACCCTTGGCCAGGACCTGGTTCAGCGCCGCTAGCCAGGACTGAATCGTCTTCACCTTGGCCGCGGTCAGGCCGCGCTCGGTGATGCAGCTGACGTTGCTGCCGAAGGGGTCGTAGTAGCGGTTAATGACGACCTGCGGGTGGCCGGGCAGGTTGCCGAGCTGGATAAGCAGCTGGAGGTAGTCCGTACTGAACTCTGCCAGCTTCTGCTGGAAGTAGGCATTGGACGCGCGGCTGTCACACTGCGCGGTGGCCGCGCAGACCTCCAGGATTGCCGACCACTGAAGGTCGTCGGCGCCCACGCTGACGATGACAACCGCTGGCCGCAGCACCCGGCTCGCCGCGTCAATCTGCGGGGGAATCTGCTGGCCGTCCAGCTGCTGCGGGCCTAGCAGCCCGGCCGCGATCGTCGCGCTGTCACAGGCCAGGTTCAGCGCCGTCCAGCCGTGGGCCGCTGCGAGGTCGCTGGCGTAGGACTGCGTGCTCCGGCCGCACGCGCTGTCGGCGGGCGACGGATGAGCAACGACGGGCAGCCCGGCTCCCGCAGCCGTCGAATCGCCCAGCACTACTTCCTGGATCCCGCGCAGCGGCGGCTGACCCCGCTGGCGCTGCACGGTGACTTCCGCGCTGCCGACGAGCTGGGTCAGCGAGCTGACGCCGTGCAGCGCACCTTGGGCGCTGGTTGCGGTGACCGTGATCGCGCCCAGGTTGATCGCCTCGGTGACGACAAGCCCGACGACGAGCACCAGCGCGGTGGACTTCGGCGGGAGCCTGCGCCAGCCGGCGACGGCCCCGGCCAGCATCAGCGCCGCCAGCCCGGCAACGGCGGTTTCCCAGCCGAAGTAACGTTCCCAGCCCGCCACTAGCCGCGCGCGCAGGGTCCGCGCGTCATGGCTCTGGCTGCGCCCCTGAACGAAGTTGGCGAGCTCGCTGTTGAGCGTGATCTGGCTGAGCTGCAGCTTCAGCTGGATCGGACCGCGGATGGAGATCGCCGTGGGGAGCCCCTGTCCGAACAGGTCGATCTCACCCGGACCAGACAAGCTGAGCCGCGGCGCCGCGCCTACCCTGATGACCTGCCCGGCGACCGTCACCGTCTGCATGGGCGTGATCTCGAGCGCCGCGCTGGTGGCCAGCACGGCTGCGCCGATCATCGCCAGTCCGGCCAGGAAGCGTGCCCACGGGCGCCGGATGTGCATACGCGGCACGATGCGGCGAGGCCGGTGGCGCACATCGAGTCGGCACGACGAGTCTGCAGTTTGCCCGTCGTCGTGCCTGCTGCCCATCACCAGCCAGCAAGCTTACCCGGACTGCCGCGGCGATGTGCCACTCGTCACGGACCGGAATGTCGTAGGCCCGGGTTACCTTGGCTGGGTGCTTGACGGGTTCCATCCTGCGGTTCGGCTGTGGTTCGAGCGGCGGTTTCCGGCCGGGCCGACGCCGCCGCAGGCCGGTGGCTGGGCCGAGATCGCGGCCGGCCGGCACACGCTGATCGCGGCTCCGACCGGCTCGGGCAAGACCCTGGCGGCGTTCCTGGTGTGCATCGACCGGATATACCGGGCGTACGAGGCGGGAACGGGGTCGCCGGCCGGGCCGCAGGTCGTCTACGTGTCACCGCTCAAGGCGCTGGCGGTCGATATCCGGCAGAATCTCGAGCGGCCGCTCGCGGACATCGCCGAGGTCGCCGCGCAGCTCGGCATGACTGCCCCGGACATCCGGGTGTCGGTGCGGACCGGTGACACGGCCGCTGCCGAGCGGGCGGCGATGCTCAAGCGGCCGCCGCACTTCCTCATCACCACGCCGGAGTCCCTGTACCTCCTGGTGACGGCGGAACGGAGCCGGGCAATGCTGCGTCCGGTAGGCACCGTGATCGTGGACGAGATCCACGCGGTCGCGGGAAACAAGCGGGGCTCGCACCTGTCCCTCACCCTGGAACGGCTGCAGCACGTGGCCGAGCAGCCCGTGCAGCGGATCGGCCTGTCCGCCACGCAGCGGCCCGTGCAGGCCGTGGCCCGGCTGCTGGTCGGGGCCGGCCCGGACCGGTCGGCGGCCGATGGCTCCCCGCGCTGCGCCATCGTGGACGTCGGCCACCGCCGCGAGCTCGACCTGGGCATGGAACTGCCCAGCGATGAGCTGGGCGCGGTCGCGACGGCCGACCAGATGGCCGAGATCTGCGACCGGGTTGCCTGGCACGTTCAGCAGCATCGCACCACGCTGATCTTCGTCAATACCCGCCGGATGGCCGAGCAGCTCGCGCATCAGCTCGGTGAGCGCCTGGGCGAGGGCCAGGTCTCGGCGCATCACGGCAGCCTGTCCAAGGAGCGCCGGCAGCGGGTCGAGGCCCGGCTGCGCGACGGCGACCTGCGCGCGCTGGTGGCCACGGCGTCGCTCGAGCTGGGCATCGACATCGGGCCGGTAGAGCTGGTCTGCCAGATCGGCTCGCCGCGGAGCTTCACGACGTTCCTGCAGCGGGTCGGCAGGTCCAATCACACCAGGAACGGGGTACCAGCAGGGCTGGTGTATCCGACGACGCGCGACGAACTCGTGGAGTGCGCCGCGCTGCTGCGCGGCTCGCGGTCGGGCCGCCTGGACCGGCTGCTCATTCCGGTGTGCCCGCTGGACATCCTGGCCCAGCAGCTGGTCGCCGAGTGCGCGGCGGAAGAGTGGCAGACCGGCGAGCTGCTGGACCTGGTGCGCGGTGCCGCCCCGTTCGCCTCGGTGTCCGCGGACGACTTCGCCGACGTCGCCGACCTGGTATCGGAGGGGATCCGGACCGGACGCGGCCGCCGGGCCGCGTACCTGCACCGGGATCAGGTGAGCGGGCAGCTGCGAGGGCGGCGGGGTGCTCGGCTGGCCGCCCTCACCTCCGGCGGGGCCATCCCGGAGCTTGGCGACTACCGGGTGCTGGCCGAGCCCGACGACGCTGTCGTGGGTTCGGTGAACGAGGACTGGGCGATCGAGAGCATGGCCGGAGACGTGTTCCTGCTGGGCACCACGTCCTGGCGGATCCGCCGGGTGGAGCCCGGCATCGTTCGGGTGGTCGACGCCCAGGGCGCGCCGCCGTCTGTGCCGTTCTGGCTCGGCGAGGCACCCGGCCGGACCGTGGAGCTGTCCGAGGAGGTCTGCGCGCTCCGGTCCGGCGTCGCCGAGCAGCTGGCGGCGGGCGGTGCGGCCGTGGCAGCGCGCTGGCTTGCGGCTGAGTGCGGG
>JBOHCP010000043.1:0-14455 GCA_050698875.1 Streptosporangiaceae bacterium
GAGGAGGCCAGCACGTATGCGCAGTCGTCTCGCTGCTGAGTCGCGACCCTGTTAGCCGGGCGGATGGCCCTCATCGCTCGCTGACATTCCTCGGCAAGGCCAGGCCAGGCGTTGGCCAGGCGTCCGCGCACGCAATTCGCAACACCCACACGTGTTTCGCGGGATCGCCGATCACGTTGATGCAGCCGTCGCCGAGGTAGAGGCCGAGCAGGTACGCGTAATCTCCGGCCGGACTTGGAAGCTCCGGTGACTCAGCGCATCGCGGGCAGAACTTTCCCGATTCCAGTGTGGCGGGATCATCGCGCCACTCGCGCAACGTCGAGCGGGAGACACCGGTGCCGAGGCTGATCGAGCGCAGACTCTGCCCGCGCTCGATGAGGCTCAGTGCCCGGCGACGTGTGTCACGGTCGTACATAGCCGAAGGGTGACATCTGCCGCCGACAGTTCAGCTGGCGCGATTTCATGATCAAGTCGTAGCCACTTCAAGATCAAAAGTGCCCCGGGTGGGAGTCGAACCCACACTGCACGGTGTTTGGGACCGCGTTCTCTGCCTGTTGGAATACCGGGGCCTGGGTCGTCGGCTGGGTGCTGAGCGCTAATGTACCGGGCCTTGGGTACGCTTCGCTCGTGACCAAGACGCCCTTTAATGTCGTGATAGCCGAGGATGAGGCGCTGATCAGGCTCGATCTGCGCGAGATGCTTGAGGAGGAAGGCTACGTCGTCGCCGGCGAGGCCGGGGACGGTGAGACCGCGGTCAAGCTGGCCGAGGAACTGCGTCCCGACCTGGTCATTCTCGACGTCAAGATGCCCGGTCTTGACGGCATCTCGGCTGCCCAGCGCATCACGGAAAGCCAGCTGGCGCCGGTCATCATCCTGACCGCGTTCTCCCAGCGCGATCTCGTGCAGCGCGCCAGCGAGGCTGGGGCGATGGCATACCTGATCAAGCCGTTCACCAAGGCCGACCTGGTCCCGGCCGTTGAGGTGGCGGCGAGCCGGTTCGCCGAGATCGCGGCGCTGAATGCGGAGGCTGCGAACCTGCGCGACCGCCTCGAGGTGCGCAAGCTGCTTGACCGGGCCAAGGGAGCGTTGCAGGACAGCCGCGGCATGACCGAGGCCCAGGCATTCCGGTGGATCCAGAAGGCGTCGATGGACCGGCGCCAGACCATGCGCGCGGTGGCTGAGGAAGTGCTGGCCGAGGTGGCGGCGGCGACCGAGGCGCAGACTCACCCGAACGCCGGGTCCTGCGACGCCAAGCCCGCCGGCTGACGGGTCAGGCATCGGGCCTGGCGAATTCCGGCGGCAAGCCGACGGGGCCGGCCACCCGACCCCCGTTGTGACCGGCGCCCGTCGCTTGCGGCCGCCGAAGCCGGAAGCGGTCGACGGTCATCTGAGCCAGCGGACCTTTGGTGCCATGTCGGCCTTCCCCGGGCCGGCACGTTCTCTACTCGGTCTCCCTCGCTCTGCCCACCAACGTTAGCGACGGGTGGCGGCGGCGCGCAAAGACACCGCGGTTCCCCTATCGGAATGACGGAAACGTCACCTCAGCGTCACCTCGCCGCTCCCATATTGCTGGCGGTTCGGACCGTTTCGCGATCCGGCGGCCTGCCGCCGTCGGCCGGAGCGATCAGACCGCGCGGGGGCCGGCCGGGCCGGCCGGGGCGGGGCCGCCAGGGACGGCAGGGCAGCCAGGGACGGCATCCCGGTGCAGGCAGCTCAGCCGGGCCGTGCACACCCGCCTGTCGTGCTCGTCAGTGATCACCACGTCGAACGTGGACATGGTGCGCCCGCCGTGCACGAGCGTCGCGACGCCGGTAACCGCACCGGTCCTGGCGGCCCTGTGGTGAGTCGCGTTGATCTCGATGCCGACCGTGACCCGGTCGGGGCCTGCCTGCAGCGCCGAGCCGAGCGAGCCGAGCGTCTCGGCCAGCACGCAGGAGGCGCCGCCGTGCAGCAGCCCGTACGGCTGGGTGTTGCCCTCGACCGGCATGGTCCCGACGACGCGCTCGCGCGACGCTGACACGATCCTGATGCCCATCCGCCCGGTCAGGGTCTGGTTGCCCGGGTCGTTGAACATCGCGATGATCTGCTGCTCACGCTCGGACGAGACCGGCGCCGAAGTGTCCACGTGCCCTGCCTAGAGATGCGTCAGTTCCGATGGCTCCGGCCAGCGTAGGGTCTCGCCTGCGCTGGCCCGCAGCCGGCCGCGAACGGGCATCGCAGTGTCCGACCCCAGCACTAAACTCCGGGTGTGGCAACCAAGGACGGCGCACCGGGCCAGGAGCAGGCGGGATCTGCTGGCCACAACGAGACGGGACCGGGTAGCGGGTACCGCGGCCGGCTGCTGCTCCTTGACGGGCACTCGCTGGCCTACCGCGCGTTCTTCGCACTGCCCCCGGAGAACTTCGCCACCACGACCGGCCAGCCGACCAACGCCGTCTACGGCTTCACCTCCATGCTCATCAACGTGCTGCGCGACGAGCAGCCGACGCACGTCGCGGTGGCGTTCGACCGCGGCGAGCCGACGTTCCGGCACGAGCAGTACGTCGAGTACAAGGCGACCCGCAAGGAGACGCCGGCCGATTTCCGCAGCCAGCTCAGCCTCATTTTCGAGGTGCTCGACGTGCTGGGGATCCGCCGCCTGTCGGTGCCCGGCTACGAGGCCGACGACGTGATCGCGACACTGGCCACTCAGGCCGCTGACGACATGGACGTGCTGATCGTCACCGGCGACCGGGACGTCCTGCAGCTCGTGACCGACCAGATCACCGTGCTGTACACCATGCGCGGCATCAGCGAGATGGCCCGCTTCACCCCGGCGGCAGTCGAGGCGAAATACGGCCTCACCCCGGCACAGTACCCCGACTTCGCGGCGCTGCGCGGAGACCCGAGCGACAACCTGCCCGGCATCCCCAGCGTCGGGGAAAAGACAGCCACCAAGTGGATCGTCGAGTACGGCTCGCTGGCCGAGCTGGTCGACCGCGTCGACGAGGTCAAGGGGCGGGCCGGCGACGCGTTGCGCGAGCACCTGTCGGGCGTGCTGCGCAACAGCGAGCTGACCCGGCTGGTCCGCGACGTCTCGCTCGAGGCCGGCCCGGCAGACCTGCGACCGGTGCCGTGGCAGCGGGAGCAGATCCACCAG
This sequence comes from Streptosporangiaceae bacterium, assembly GCA_050698875.1. Taxonomy (GTDB): domain Bacteria; phylum Actinomycetota; class Actinomycetes; order Streptosporangiales; family Streptosporangiaceae; genus JAJYUU01. The sequence continues at coordinate 3,140 of JBOHCP010000043.1, forward strand.
CTGTTCGACACCCTGCAGTTCCGGGTGCTGCGCGACCGGCTGTATACCACCCTGCCCAATGGCATCGGCGCCGCGGCGGCCGCGGGCGTGGCCGCAGCGCAGGCGACTGCCTTCGAGGTAGCGGCCGTCCTGCTCGGGCCGGACGAGCTGACCGAGTGGATAGAGGGGAACGAGGCCGAGCGGGGCCGGTCCGGCCTCGCCGTGAGCGGCAGCTGGGGCCGGGGCACGGGCAACCTCACCGGGCTGGCCATCGCGGCGCCGGGCGGAGCGGCCGCGTTCCTCGACCCGGTGGCGCTGACCGAGGCTGACGAAAAGGCACTCGCGGCGTGGCTCGCCGACCCGGACCGGCCTAAGGCGCTGCACGACGCCAAGGGCCCGCTCCACGCGCTCGCCGCGCGCGGGTTCGAGCTCACCGGCCTGACCAGCGACACAGCGCTCGCCGCGTACCTGGCGCTGCCCGGCCAGCGCTCCTTCGACCTGGCCGACCTGGCGCTGCGTTACCTGAACAGCGAGCTGCGCGACGCCGAGCCTGCCTCCGGGCAGCTGACGCTGGACACCGACGCTGCGGAGGCGGCCACGGCCCTGGCGCAGCGGGCCCAGGCGACCGCCGAGCTCGCCGACGCGCTGGACCGCGACCTGGCCGAGCGGGGCGCGACCGCGCTGCTGGCCGAGGTGGAGCTGCCGCTCGTCCGGGTGCTCGCCGAGATGGAGCGGGCCGGCATCGCGGCCGACACCGGGCACTTCGCGGCCATGTCAGCGAGCCTCGGCGGCGAGGTGAAGGCGGCCGAGCAGGCGGCGTTCGCGGCGGTGGGGCACGAGTTCAACCTGGGCTCACCCAAGCAGCTGCAGGAAGTCCTGTTCACCGAGCTGCGGCTGCCCAAGACCAAGCGCATCAAGACCGGCTACACCACCGACTCCGAGGCGCTCACCAGCCTGCTGGTGCAGACCGAGCACCCTGTCCTCGCGCACCTGCTCCGGCACCGGGACGTGGCCAGGCTCAAGAGCATCGTCGACTCGCTGATCCCGATGGCCGACGCCGACGGCCGTATCCACACCACCTACAACCAGATGATCGCGGCGACGGGCCGGCTCTCCTCGACCGATCCCAACCTGCAGAACATCCCCATCAGGACCGAGGAGGGCCGGCGCATCCGCCAGGGCTTCGTCGTGGGCGCTGGTTATGAGCACCTGCTCACGGCGGACTACAGCCAGATCGAGCTGCGGATCATGGCGCACCTGTCCGGCGACCGGGCACTGGCGGAGGCGTTCTCCTCCGGTCACGACTTCCACGCCGCGACTGCGGGCCGCGTCTTCGGCTTGCCACCCGAGCAGGTGACCGGCGAGCTGCGAAGCAAGGTCAAGGCCATGAATTACGGCCTGGCGTACGGCTTGTCGGCATACGGGCTGTCCCAGCAGCTGCGGGTCACGCCCGACGAGGCTCGTGGCTACATGGACGAGTACTTTGAGCAGTTCGGCGGCGTCCGTGACTACCTGCGGGACATCGTGGCCAGGGCCCGGATGGACGGCTACACGCAGACCATGCTCGGCCGTCGCCGCTACCTGCCTGACCTGACCTCGGACAACCGGCAGCGCCGCGAGATGGCCGAGCGGATGGCCCTCAACGCGCCCATCCAGGGCTCAGCCGCGGACATCATCAAGGTCGCGATGCTGACCGCGCAGTACGAGCTGCAGGCGGCCGGCCTGCGGTCCAGGATGCTCCTCCAGGTGCACGACGAGCTGCTGTTCGAGGTCGCGCCGGGGGAGCTTGCGGCGGTCAAGGAGCTGGTGCGGGTCGCCATGGGCGGCGCGGCGGAGCTGACAGTGCCACTCGAGGTGTCTATGGGCTCCGGGCGCAGCTGGGCCGACGCGGCGCACTGAGCCCGCTCGTCCGCCATCGCAGTCCCGTCAATAGCCCGCAATGGGATGCTTGGCGGGTGGCGTTGCGGATAGCCGGGCTGGACGGGCCCGTCGAGATCATCAGGGACGGCCTGGGCGTGCCGCACTGCCTTGCGGTCAGCGAGCACGACGCGTTCTTCGCCCAGGGCTTCGTGCACGCTGCCGACCGGCTCTGGCAGCTGGACTATGACCGGCGCCGCGGGCTCGGCCGGTCCGCCGAGTACGTCGGTCCCGGTGGCGTCGTGAGCGACGCGCTGTACCGGCGGCTGGACCTAGTGCCGCTCGCACGCCGCGATCTGGCCGCGCTGTCCGCGGTCGCGCGGGACATGCTCACCGCGTACGCGGCCGGCGTCAACGGGTGGCTCGGCACTCGCGGCAGCAGGCCAGGCTCGGCATCCGGCCCGCTGCCGCCCGAGTACGCCGCTACCGAGCCGCCATCACCGTGGGAGCCGTGGCACAGCCTGCTGGTGTACCGAGTCAGGCACCTGACCATGGGGTCCGCGTCGGCCAAGCTCTGGCGCGCGGTGGTAGGCGAGGCGCTCGGCCCGGCCGCGGCGAGGACGATGGTCACGGCCGGGTCCGGTGGGCAGCTCGCGTGCGTGCCGCCGGGCGAGCGCTGCGACGGCCCGCTGCCGTCCTGGGCCGCACTCGACGACGGCGGCAGCAACAACTGGGCGCTGGCCGGCAGCCGCACCGCCTCCGGCCTGCCGCTGCTGGCGGGTGACCCGCACCGGCCGCTGGAGATGCCGAACGTGTACATCCAGGGCCACGTTGCCTGCCCGGAGTGGGACGTGCTGGGCCTCGCCATCCCCGGCGTGCCCGGCTTCCCGCACTTCGGCCACAACGACCGCGTCGCGTGGTGCATCACCCACGCGATGGCCGACGACCAGGACCTGTACCGGTTCGGGGTGCCGCCGGCCGGACCAGACGGCCTGCGCACCGAGCTCATCGAGGTGCGCGGCGGCGAGTCCGTCCCGGTCGAGGTCCGCCGCAGCGACCGCGGACCGCTGGTCACCGGCGAGCTCGCCCTCGCGTGGGCCGCCGCCGCCGTACCCAACACGGGCTTCGACGCGTTGCCGGCGATGCTGCGGGTCCGCTCGGTCGACGCGCTGTTCGAGACCATGGCGTCGTGGGTCGAGCCGGCCAACAACCTGGTGGCCGCCGACCGCGACGGCAGCATCGGCTACCTCACCAGGGGCCGGATACCGATCAGGACCAGGCTCGAAGCGGCCTGGGCGCCGGTACCGGCGGACGACCCGTCCTACGGCTGGTGCGGCTTCGTGGCGTTCGCGGACATGCCCCGGCTGCGCAACCCTGACGGCGGGTTCCTGTTCAGCGCCAACAACCGGATCCTGGCCGCGGACGACGGGCCGTACCTGAGCCTCGACATGGCCGCGCCGTGGCGGGCGACCCGGATTGTGGACAGGCTCGCCACGATGTCCGGCGCCACCGTGGACGATATGGCCGCCCTGCACCGCGACGTGGTGTCGCTGCCGGCCAGGCGGATAACCCGGCTGCTCGGCGACTGGGCGCCGCTGGCCGGCTGGGACGGTCAGCTGACGGCCGACTCCGCCGCCGCCGCTGCCTACTCGGTGCTCCGCCGGGAACTCGCCCTGCTCGTCCTCGAGCGATCCGGCCTGGCTGCCTTCGTCGAGCATCCATGGAACCGGCTGCTGCCAGGGCTGCGGGCCGAGTCAGTGGTCTGGCGGGTTGCCGGTGACCACCTGGAGGCGGGTGACGAGTCGCTGCTCGGCGGCTGGTCCTGGCGCCGGGCGCTGACCGAGGCCGTGCGCCGCGCCGAGCGCGCGTGGGGCGGCGAGCCCTGGGGCGAGCTGCACGCCACGCGGCAGCGCCATCCGCTGGGCAGGGCCGAACTCGATCCGCCGTCGGTGCCGTACGGCGGCGACATGGACACGGTGCAGGCGAGCTCGTACCTCCCGGTCGAGGGGCTGCGCACCGCCTCGGGCTCGGTCGCCCGCTACGCCTTCGACGTCGCCGACTGGGATCGCTCCGGCTGGGTGGCCCCGCTCGGCGCTGCGGGGGAGCCCGGCAGCAGGCACGCGACCGACCAGCAGGAGGCGTGGCGCACCGGCCGGCTGCTGCCCGCGCCGTACTCGCCACGGGCGGTGCGGGCGGCGGCGCGGGACCGGCTCACCCTGCTACCTGGCTAGCCGCTGCCGGGCGGGAAACTCGGTTGACCGGACCGCCGCGTCGGCCTACGGTCAGTGCTCGTGTCGCCATGGACAATCGAGCAGTATCCGGTCCGGGAGCAGTCCGACGAGCTGCTGGCCGAGCTGCACGCCGCGCGGGCCCCGCTGCACGCGGAGGCCACGCCGGATGACCCGAGGCAGCCGCCGGCGGCTGAGATCGCCGAGGTCCGGCACCTGGCCGCGCCCGAGGACGGCTTCGTGCTCGTGGCGCGCGACGCTACCGGGACGATCGCCGGCGTTGCCTCGGCGCACTGGGAGCAGCTGGCCGGCTGGGCGCACGTCCTGATGGCCGACGTCGCGGTGCTGCCCGGCCACCGGCGGCAGGGGCTCGGCACGCTACTGCTCGATGGCTCGACAGCCATCGCGGAGCACCGCGGGCTGCGCCTGGTGATGGGCCGGACCAGGGAGAACGTCCCGTCCGGCGCCGCGTTCTGCGCGCGGTTCGGTGCCGAGCGGGCCATGGTGGGCCGGGAGAACCGGCTCGACCTGCGAGGCGTCGATGAGGATCTGGTGACCCGGTGGATCAGCGACGGCCCGGTCCGGGCGGCGGGCTACCGGCTGCAGTTCGTGGCGGGCCGGACGCCCCCGGAACTGGGGGGGCGTGTCGCCGAGGTGATGAACGTCATGAATACCGCGCCACGGGAGAATATGGATGTCAGCGACATGCTGATAACGGCGGAACTGGTGCGGCAGTACGAGGACGCCGGGCTGGCCGCCGGCAGGCATCTCTGGGCGTACTACGCTGTCGAGGAATCGTCAGGGCGGTTCGTCGGACTCACCAGCATCTCCGTCAGGACGGGCATGCCGGACCGCGTGTGGGTAGGCGACACCGGGGTGGACCCGGCGCACCGCGGTCGCGGCCTCGGCAAGTGGCTCAAGGCCGCGATTACCCGCCGCATCCTGGACGAACTGCCTGCCGTCCGCTGGGTGATCACCTGGAACGCCGGCAGCAACGACGCCATGCTCGCGATCAACACCCGCCTCGGCTTCCGCACCGCCACCGTCTCCACCACCTGGCAGGTCGGCACGGACGCGCTCCGGGCGGGGCTGGCGGCGGCGCCTGCCGACGCTACCGACTCTGGACAGTAAAGTGCGTGGTCACGGGGTGAGCGTGCGGACCGGGTGTGGTCGTCGTGGGGCACCGTGCTGGCAACGAGGCAGGCCCAATTGACCGTCCGGCCGGGCTCTCATATGCTTAGCGCTGCACTGTGTTCTGGTGCAGTCCGCCAATGGTCAGGCAGCCCGTGGGGCGGTCTCGCTAGAGGCCGCGGTCGGCGACGCTGGCCCGGGGACGTCACCTCAAGCATGACTTTCCTTTGTCGGACCCGCCGCGCACGGTACTGTCCTGCAACCCAAATCTGTCCGTATCCGGAGTCCACCAACATATGACGAGTAGCACCGAGGCCACCTCGACCCCCAAGGTAGCGGTCAACGACATCGGTTCCGAGGAGGCCTTCCTCGCGGCGATCGACGAGACAATCAAGTACTTCAACGACGGCGACATTGTCGAGGGCACTGTCGTCAAAGTCGACCGGGACGAGGTCCTGCTCGACATCGGCTACAAGACCGAGGGCGTGATCCCGTCCAGGGAGTTGTCCATCAAGCACGACGTGGACCCCCACGAGGTCGTCAAGACCGGCGAGCACATCGAGGCCCTGGTCCTGCAGAAGGAGGACAAGGAAGGCCGGCTGATCCTGTCCAAGAAGCGCGCCCAGTACGAGCGCGCGTGGGGCACGATCGAGAAGATCAAGGACGAGGACGGCGTCGTCACCGGCACGGTCATCGAGGTGGTGAAGGGCGGCCTGATCCTCGATATCGGCCTGCGCGGCTTCCTGCCGGCCTCGCTCGTGGAGATGCGGCGAGTGCGCGATCTGCAGCCTTACGTGGGCAAGGAGATCGAGGCCAAGATCATCGAGCTGGACCGGAACCGCAACAACGTGGTCCTGTCGCGCCGCGCCTGGCTGGAGCAGACTCAGTCCGAGGTCCGGCAGAACTTCCTCAACACCCTGCAGAAGGGCCAGATCCGCAAGGGCGTCGTCTCCTCGATCGTCAACTTCGGCGCGTTCGTTGACCTCGGCGGGGTCGACGGCCTGGTGCACGTGTCCGAGCTGTCGTGGAAGCACATCGACCACCCAGGCGAGGTCGTCGAGGTCGGCCAGGAAGTCACCGTCGAGGTGCTCGACGTCGACATGGACCGGGAGCGGGTCTCGCTGTCGCTGAAGTCGACCCAGGAAGACCCCTGGCAGCAATTCGCCCGCACTCACCAGATCGGGCAGGTCGTGCCTGGCCGGGTCACCAAGCTCGTGCCGTTCGGCGCGTTCGTCCGCGTCGAGGAGGGCATCGAGGGCCTGGTGCACATTTCCGAACTGGCCGACCGGCACGTGGAGATCCCGGAGCAGGTCGTCCAGGTCGGCGACGAGATCTTCGTCAAGATCATCGATATCGACCTGGACCGGCGGCGCATCAGCCTGTCCCTCAAGCAGGCCAACGAGGGCGCGACCGGCGAGGCGTCCGCTGAGGACTTCGACCCGACCCTGTACGGCATGCCAGCCGCCTACGACGAACAGGGCAACTACCTCTACCCCGAGGGCTTCGACCCCGAGACCCAGGAGTGGATGGAGGGCTTCGAGAGCCAGCGCGAGGAGTGGGAGCGGCAGTACGCCGAGGCTCGCGCTCGGTACGAGGCGCACCAGCAGCAGGTGGCAGAGGCGCGCACCAAGGCCGAGTCCACCGGCGGCGAGGCCGACGAGCAGCAGGGCGCGCGCGAGCACCGCAGTAGCAGCGGCGACGCGGAGCGGAGCGGGACGCTGGCTTCAGACGAGGCTCTCGCGGCGCTGCGCGAGAAGCTCTCTGGCGGCCAGAACTGACGACGCGCGCGCAGCCACAGCGCGCTCGGTGACATGCTCCGGGTAGGCCTGACCGGCGGGATCGGATCCGGCAAGAGCGAGGTGTCGCGTCGGCTGGCCGCCCAGGGCGCCGTGGTGATCGACGCCGACCTGATTGCCAGGCAAGTCGTGGCGCCGGGCACTGAGGGCCTGGCCGAAGTCGAGCGGGCGTTCGGGCCGGGCGTACTCGGACCGGACGGCGCGCTGGACCGGGCGCGGCTCGGCGACATCGTGTTCGCTGACCCGCAGCAACTGGCGACGCTCAACGCGATCGTGCACCCGCGGGTCAGCGCCCGGATGCGCGAGCTCGAGGATGCGGCCGGGCCGGGCTCGGTCGTCGTCCACGACGTGCCGCTGATCGCCGAGAACGGGCTGGCGGGCTCCTACGACCTGGTCGTCGTCGTCGACGCGCCACCGCGCGCGCAGCTCGACCGGCTGGTCCGGCTGCGGGGCTTGACACAGGAGCAGGCGGCCGCCCGGATGGCCGCGCAGGCGAGCCGCGAGGAGCGGCTCGCGATCGCCGGGATGGTCGTCGACAACGCCGGCTCGCTGGCCGAGCTCGACCGGCAGGTCGGCGAGCTGTGGGCCGAGCTCCGCCGACGGGCGCACGCCCAGCCTGCGGGTGCAGGCTGAGCCAGACCTGGACAATGGCCCTGACCGGCAACGTCCCCTCCCCGGGCGCAGAAAGCAGGACCCGGCCGCCCCGGTAGTGCGATCCTGGTGCCCGGATCAGACTCGTGCCAGCCACGGCACTAGCTGCGCGCGAACGGAGCCAATCGATGCCGGGACAGATTCCGACGGGACAGATCCACCATCTGCGTCTGACGGTGACCGACCTAGAGCGGAGCCGGGATTTCTACACCAGCCTGCTCGGTTTCGAGGTCGCGGTCGAGTCGCCACCGCCGGGCGATCCCGCGGCAGCCGAGATATTCAAGATCCTCTTCGGCGGCGTGGTGATGGTCAGGGGTAGCCTGCTGATGGGTCTGCGACCGATGGCTCCAGCCGGCGACCGCTTCAATCCCGACAGGGTCGGGCTTGACCATCTCAGCTTCGGCGTTGACAGCCGGGCCGAGCTCGAACGGGCGGCGCAGCTGTTCGAGGAGGCGGGCGTCACGCACGGCCAGATCACCAGCTTGGCGTCATTCGGAATCGACGTGCTGTCCTTCGAGGACCCAGATGGCATGCAGCTGGAGCTAACCGCGCCGACGGCCTAGCCCTCGGAATGCGCGCTGGCCGGGCGGCGTTGTCTGACTGCCGCCCTACAGTGGGACCATGCAGCGAGCAGAGGAGTGGTCATGCGGCCAGTGACTGATCTGCAGCGGCGCGTGGCCCCGTTCGAGGTCGTCACGGACATGGTTCCGGCTGGCGACCAGCCCGCGGCCATCGCCGAGATGGAGCGGCGGCTCAAGGCCGGCGAGAAGCACACGGTGCTGCTCGGCGCGACCGGGACGGGCAAGACCGCGACGGTGGCCTGGCTGGCCGAGCGGCTGCAGCGGCCGACACTGGTGATGCTGCCGAACAAGACCCTGGCCGCGCAGTTCGCCAATGAGCTGCGGGAGATGCTGCCCAGGAATGCGGTCGAGTATTTCGTCTCCTACTACGACTACTACCAGCCCGAGGCCTACGTTCCGCAGACCGACACCTACATCGAGAAAGACTCCTCGATCAACGACGAGGTGGACCGGCTCCGGCACTCGGCGACCAACGCGCTGCTGACCAGGCGCGACACCATCGTGGTCGCGTCGGTGTCGTGCATCTATGGTCTCGGCACGCCCCAGGAGTATGTCGACCGGATGCTGACGGTCAAGGTGGGCGCCACGATGGACCGCGATCAGCTGCTGCGTCAGCTCGTGGGCATGCACTACGCCCGGAACGACCTGGCATTCACTCGCGGCACGTTCCGGGTCCGCGGGGACACCATCGAGGTGATCCCGCAGTATGAGGAGCTCGCCGTGCGGATCGAGATGTTCGGCGACGAGATCGAGCGACTCATGACGCTGCACCCGCTGACCGGCGAGGTGATGAGCGAGGACAACGAGCTGTACATCTTCCCTGCCTCGCACTACGTGGCGGGGCCGGAGCGGATGGAGCGGGCGATCGTCGGCATCGAGGCCGAGCTCGAAGAGCGGCTGGCCGAGCTGGAGCGCCTCGGCAAACTGCTGGAGGCGCAGCGGCTGCGGATGCGCACCACCTACGACATCGAGATGATGCGCCAGGTCGGCAGCTGTTCCGGCATCGAGAACTACTCCCGGCACATCGACGGCCGGGAGCCAGGCAGCCCGCCCAACACGCTGCTCGATTACTTTCCCGAGGACTTTGTGCTGGTCGTCGACGAGTCGCATAGCACCGTGCCGCAGATCGGCGCCATGTACGAGGGCGACGTGTCCCGGAAGCGGGTGCTCGTCGAGCATGGCTTCCGGCTGCCGAGCGCTATCGACAACAGGCCGCTGACCTGGGAGGAGTTCGGCGACCGGATCGGCCAGACACTGTACCTGTCGGCCACCCCGGGTCCGTACGAGCTCCGGCGGACCGGCGGCGAGTTCGTCGAGCAGGTGATCAGGCCCACCGGCCTGGTGGACCCACAGGTGATCATCAAGCCCACGAAGGGGCAGATTGACGATCTCGTCGGCGAGATCAGGGAGCGCGCGGAGAAGTCCGAGCGGGTGCTCGTCACGACGCTGACGAAGAAGATGGCGGAGGACCTCACCGACTACCTGCTCGATCTGGGCGTCCGGGCCAGGTACCTGCACAGCGAGGTGGACACGCTGCGCCGGGTGGAGCTGCTGCGCGAGCTGCGGCTCGGCGAGTACGACGTGCTGGTTGGCATCAACCTGCTGCGGGAGGGCCTCGACCTGCCCGAGGTGTCCCTCGTCGCCATCCTGGACGCGGACAAGGAGGGCTTCCTGCGGTCAGGCACCTCGCTGATCCAGACCATCGGCCGGGCCGCCAGGAACGTGTCCGGCCAGGTGCACATGTACGCCGACCAGGTCACTCGGTCCATGCAGCGGGCCATCGACGAGACCAACCGGCGCCGGGACCGGCAGGTCGCTTACAACCGTGAGCACGGTGTGGACCCCCAGCCGCTGCGCAAGCGGATCGCCGACATCCTGGACCAGCTGGCCAGGGAAGACGCCGACACCGAGCAGCTGCTCGGCGGCTCGGGCCGGCAGCAGAGTCGCGGCAAGGCGCCGGTGCCCGGGGTAGCGTCGCGGGCCCGGGCGGCGGCGGCCGACGCGAAGGGCGGCGGGCCCCCCAGAGCCGACCTGGCCGCGCTGATCGCCCAGCTGACGGAGCAGATGCACGTAGCGGCCGCTGAGCTGCAGTTCGAGGTGGCGGCCCGGATTCGGGACGAGATCCGCGACCTCAAGCACGAGCTGCGCGGCATGCAGGCGGCCGGGGTCTAGGCAGCGCGGGCGCGGGCCGGCCGCGGTCGGTCACCGCAGCGGAAGTATCGGGCGACCCTTCAGGTTGGCTGCGGCGTAGGGTCAGATGATGGTGGTGAGCCTGCTCGCCGCGCTGCTGTCGGCGCTGTGCTACGGCATCGCGTCGGTACTGCAGGCGATAGCTGTGCGGGCGGCCAGCCGGCGCAGCGTCGCAGAGGTAGGCCAGGCGGGCCAGGGCGTGGACGCGGGCCTGCTGGTGCGGATGCTCCGCCAGGGGCTGTTCCTCGGCAGCATCACGATCGACCTGGTCGGCTTCGTCGCGCAGCTCGTCGCGCTGCGGCGATTGCCGCTGTTCGCCGTGCAGGCGATCATCGCCGCCAACCTCGCGGTGACCGCGGTATTCGCGGCCTGGCTCATGCGCGTGCGCCTGGCTGGCCGGGAGTGGCTGGCCGTCGGCGGTGTCATCGTCGGCGTCGGGCTGCTCGGCCTGTCGGCCGGCGCCGAGGGCGCGGCGCGTGTCGGCTCCGCGTTCGAGCTCGGGCTCATCGTGACAGTGCCGGCCATCGGGGTGGCCGGCTTCGCGGTCGCGCGACTGCCCAATCCGGTGCGGACCCTCGCGCTCGGGGCGATCGCCGGGCTGGGTTACGGAGTCGTAGCCGTGGCTGCCAGGATCCTGCCCGGCTTCGGCGTCCTGCAGCTGGTCAAGAGTCCCGCCAGCTACACGCTGGCGGCGGCCGGGATCCTGTCGTTCCTGCTGTACGCGACGGCGCTGGAAGGGGGCAGTGTCACGACCGCCACGGCCGCGGTCATCCTTGCCGAGACCACGCCCCCGGCGCTCGTCGGCGTCCTGTTCCTGGGCGACACGACCCGGCACGGGCTGACCTCCGTCGCCGTGGTGGGATTCGCCGTGTCGGTCGTCTGCGCCCTCGCGCTGGCCAGGTT
>JBOHCP010000044.1:0-14430 GCA_050698875.1 Streptosporangiaceae bacterium
GCGGCGCGCCGGGCAGCCGGTGCCGACGGCTCGGCCACGGTGAAGCTGCCCGTCTACACGGTCGGGGACAAGGTCGCCACCCGCAAGGCCTACGGCCAGGCGCTGGCCGCGCTCGGCGCGCGCCGGGACGTGGTCGCCATGGATGGCGAGGTCAGCAACTCGACTTACGCCGACCAGTTCGCCCGCGAGTATCCCGAGCGGTTCTTCGAGATGTACATCGCCGAGCAGCAGCTGATCGCGGCCGCGGTGGGCTTCAGCGTGCGCGGCTACCGGCCGTATGCCTCGACCTTCGCCGCGTTCTTCACCCGCGCCTACGACTTCATCCGGATGGCGTCGATATCCAAGGCCAGCATCCGGCTGTCCGGCTCGCACGCTGGCGTCGAGATCGGCGCCGACGGCCCGTCGCAGATGGCGCTCGAGGACCTGGCGATGATGCGCGCCGTGCACGGCTCGACGGTGCTGTATCCGAGCGACGCGACAAGCGCCGTGGCGCTGGTGGCGGCCATGGCCGACCTGGACGGGGTTTCCTACCTGCGCACCACGCGCGGCGCCTATCCGGTGCTGTACCCGGCCGCCGAGTCGTTCCCGATTGGCGGCGCGAAGGTGCTGCGCAGCAGCGACGCCGACCAGGTGACGCTGATCGGCGCGGGCGTGACGCTGCACGAGTGCCTGGCCGCCGCTGACGCTCTGCGGGCCGACGGGATCAGCGCCAGGGTCATCGACCTGTACTCAGTCAAGCCGGTCGACGTGGGGGTGCTGACGGCGGCGGCCGCGGCGACGGGCGGCCGCCTCGTGGTCGCCGAGGACCACCATCCCGAGGGCGGTGTCGGCTCCGCCGTCGTCGACGCGCTCACCGAGGCTGGCCGCGCGGAGCTGTCGGTCGCGCACCTGGCGGTGCGGGAGATGCCCGGCTCGGGCACGTCCGCGGAGCTGCTTGACGCAGCCGGCATCAACGCGGACCACATCGCCGACGCCGCCCGCAGACTGGTCGGCACGTCCGGCTGACGAGCCGGCCCGGCTGCCGAGCCGGCCCGGCTGGCGAGTCGGCCCGGTTGGCGAGCGCGGCGGACCTCGCGACTAGCGGCCGCGCGCGGTCAGCGAGACGACCAGCGCGACGACGGCCACCGCCACGACCGTGATGCCGACCACGCGCAGCCGCGGGGTCGCCAGCGCGCTGTCAGGATTCGGGCCGGCGAGGTGGCCGATTGCCCAGATCAGCGGGCTCATCGCCAGCACCAGAGCCCCGGCGATGAGGCTTGTCTTGAGCATGATCCCGCCGACCGCCGCGAACGCGATCGCGGTCCGCCGCCAGGCGAGCCGGGTCCGCTCGGTCGCGAGGCCGCGATCGCGCTCGCCGGGTTCGGGCTCGGTCACTGGCGCTCCTACCGGCTGACGGACACCAGCGCGACGGCAGCGGCCGCGACGGCGACGACGGCGATGGTTGCCGCCAGGATCAGCGGCAGGGTCGAGCGAGGCAGCGCGTCGCCGCGCCGCAGCGCACGCTCTGTCCTGGTCCACTCGCGGTACGCCTCGGCCGCAGTCAGGGCGCCAAGCACGATCAGCGGCAGGCCGATGACGTGACGGCCCCACGGCACACCGGGGAACGGCGGCAGTAGCTGCACGATGCCGAGGCCGGCGGCGACGAGCGCCAGCGCGGTCCGGCTCCAGGCGAGGAACGTCCGCTGATTGGCGAGCGTGAACCGCGCGTCCGGCTCGGTCTCGGCCGCCTCGTCGGGTGCCGCCGTGCCGCCATCTCCGCGCGGGTCGTCAGCGGTCACCGGCGTGCCTCGCGGTCGCCGGGCGCTGCCCGCATCTGGACCCCCACCTCGCGCGGTCGGACGGAGCGCACCAGCGCCGTGCTCCTAGGGCGCAGCCGCTCCCGGCCCGACGGCGACCCCCGCGCGCACGATGCAGCGAAAGCCGAGGTGTCCGGTCGAGGTGTCGATCGCCTCGCCCTGCCGCGCGGCCGGCCGGTACCGAAGGCAGTAGTTTGGCGCGCACAGGTGCGACCCGCCCTTGATCACCCTGCGCGGGATTGCCGAGGCCGGATCGGCGCCAGGCTCGGCCAGCCGGGGATTGCGCGGGGCGCAGCAGGGCGCGGACTCCGCCGGTCCGCCGGTCGCGTGCCGGGGCGCGAAGTAGTCGCTCGTCCATTCCCACACGTTGCCGGCCATGTCGAAGAGGCCGTAGCCGTTGGCCGGGAACGCGCCCGCCGGCGAGGTGCCCTCGTAGCCGTCAAGCAGCAGGTTCTGCCAGGGGAACTCGCCCTGCCAGGTGTTGGCGAGTTGCGTGCCGCCTGGCGCAAACTCGTCTCCCCAGGAGTAAACCGCGCCGTCCAGCCCGCCGCGGGCGGCGAACTCCCACTCCGCCTCGGTGGGCAGCGTTTTCTCCGCCCACGCGGCGTAGGCCGCCGCGTCGGCGTAGGCGATCTGGGTGACCGGGTGGCCGTCCCGCCCCCGCACGTCGCTTTCGGGTCCTTCGGGGTGCCGCCAGCAGGCGCCGGGCACGTACGCCCACCACTGGCGGAAGTCCGTCGTGTCGACGGGCCCGGCGGTGCGGCGGAACACCAGCGATCCCGGTACAAGCAGCGCGGGATCGGCGTCCGGGTAGTCGGCGGGGCGCAGCGGCTGCTCGGCCACCGTCTGGTAGCCCGTCGCCGCCACGAACCGCCCGAACTCGGTCACGGTCACCGGGCCCAGGTCGATCCAGAAGCCGTCGACCGCGACCCGGTGCGCCGGGCGTTCCTCGGGATAAAAGTTGTCCGATCCCATCTGGAACTCGCCGCCGGGGATCCACGCCATGCCCGGCGGGGCGCACTCACGGGCCGCTGGCTGTGCCGTGCGCATCGCTGATGACGCTCCCCCGTGCGTGGCGGGCCGGCGCCGGGCGCACCGTTCCCGCCCTTCTCATACCCCGCGCTGGCGACCGCGATTCCGGGCCGATTCACCCGCAGCGGGTGATGATCCGGGGCACCGGGAAGGGAACGGGGCCATACGGGCAGCGGTCGTTCGCGGGCGGAGGGTGGCAATGGGCAAGCAGTTCAAGGGCACGGTCAGCGTCGACATCCGGGACTCGGTACCCGACTGGGCGCCGTTCGAGCCGCCGAAGGCGCCGGACGGGGCGCCCAACGTGGTGTACATCGTGCTCGATGACGTCGGCTTCTCGGCCATGGAGTGCTACGGCGGGCCGATCCCGACGCCCAACATCAACCGGATTGCCGACGCGGGCATCCGCTACACCCAGTGGCACACCACGGCGCTGTGCTCGCCGACCCGGTCGTGCCTGCTGACCGGGCGCAATCACACCCGCAACTCGATGGCGTGCATCACCGAGGCCGCGACCGGCTTCCCGAACGCGAGCGGCACCATCCCGCCGGAGAACGGCATGATCTCCGAGATCCTGTCCGAGCGAGGCTGGAACACCTACCAGGTCGGTAAGTGGCACCTGTGTCCCGAGGCAGAGATGAACGTCGCCTCGCCGCGGCGGAACTGGCCGAGCGGGCGCGGGTTCGAGCGGTTCTACGGGTTCCTGGGCGCCGAGACGAACCAGTGGTATCCGGACCTGGTCTACGACAACCACCCGGTGGACCAGCCGAAGTCGCCGGAAGAGGGCTACCACCTCACCGAGGACCTCACTGACAGGGCAATCGAATTCATCAAGGACGCCAAGACGATCGCGCCGGACAAGCCGTTCTTCCTCTACTACGCGCCCGGTGCATGTCACGCCCCGCACCACGCGCCGAAGGAGTGGATCGAGAAGTTCCGCGGCACGTTCGACATGGGCTACGAGGCTACCAGGGAGCAGACCCTGGCAAGGCAGAAGCAGCTGGGCATCGTGCCAGGCAACACCGAGTTGCCGCCGATCAACCCGCTCGGCACCCCGCAGACCCACACCGACCCGGCCAGGCAGATGCCGGAACTCGACTCGACCCTGCCGTGGGCGTCGCTGTCTGCGGAAGAGAAGCGGCTGTTCTGCCGGATGGCGGAGGTCTACGCGGGCTTCCTAGCGCACGCCGACCACCACATCGGCCGGGTGCTCGACTACCTGGAGGAGACCGGGCAGCGGGACAACACGCTGGTCATCCTCGTGTCCGACAACGGCGCGTCGGGCGAGGGCGGTCCGACTGGATCGGTCAACGAGAACAGGATCGCGAATGGCATTCCGGACGACGTGGCCACGAACCTGGCCATGATCGACGAGCTGGGCGGCCCGAAGACCTACAACCACTACCCGACCGGGTGGGCGATGGCGTTCAACACGCCGTTCAAGATGTGGAAGCGGTACGAGTTCAACGGGGGCACTGCCGACCCGTGCATGATGTCCTGGCCGAAAGGCATGAAGTCCACGGGCGAGATCCGGCACCACTACCACCACGCGATCGACGTCGTGCCGACCATCCTTGACTGCCTCGGCGTCGCCGCGCCGGAACAGATCAAGGGCCACACCCAGGCCCCGTTCGACGGCGTGAGCATGCGCTACGCCTTCGACGACCCGTCCGGCCTGTCCCACCGGCGAACTCAGTTCTACTCGATGCTCGGCTCCCGTGGCATCTGGCACGACGGATGGAAGGCTGTCACCACGCACATCGTGTGCGCTTCGTGGAGTCACTTCGGCGATGACACCTGGGAGCTGTATCACACCGACGCCGACCGGTCCGAGCGTCACGACCTGGCCGCGGAGGAGCCAGGCAGGCTGCGTGACCTCATCAGCCTGTGGTACGCCGAGGCGGGCGCGAACGGCGCGTTCCCACTTGACGACCGCGGGCCAGTGGAGATCTTCACCACGCCGCGCCCGACGCTCATCGCGCCGCGCGATCGCTACGTCTACTTCCCCGACGTGGCCGAGGTGCCTGAGGCGCAGGCGGTCAACATCCGGAACCGGTCCTACTCCATCGGGGCGCTGGTGGACATTCCCCGCCCCGGTGCGGACGGGGTGCTGTTCGCGCACGGCTCGCGGTTCGGCGGGCACGCCCTGTACGTCAAGGGCAACCGGCTGCACTACGTGTACAACTTCGTCGGCATGACCGAGCAGAAGATCGACGCGACCGCTGACCTGCCGACGGGCACGAACCTCCTCCTGTCGGCGTCCTTCGACAAGGAGGGCGAGGATTCGCCCGGCGTCGCGACCGGCATCCTGTCGCTGTATTACGGCGACCAGAAGGTCGGCGAGGGCCGGATCAAGACGCAGCCGGGCAAGTTCTCCATCGCCGGCGAGGGCCTGTGCGTCGGCCGCGACACCGGCGAGGCGGTTACCGACGACTACCCAGGCGAGCGGCCGTGGCGGTTCACCGGCGGCACCATCAACCGGGTCGCGGTGGACGTCAGCGGCCAGCCCTACCTCGACCTGGAGCGCGAGGCAGCCGCGATGCTCGCCCGCGAGTAACCGCGGCCTGGGCTGGGTGCGGAGCCCGGCGCCTGCCCGGCGGGGCTGCCCCGAGCAAACGTGACCAGGACCTTGGTGAAAGCCTGACCTTCGCCTGACCGGTCAGCCGCTATAGCGGACGATGCGCCGGGACACCATCCGGCCCGATGGCCCCCAGCCGCCAAGAGCCTGGCTAGCCTGCAGCGCGCCGCCGGCCGGCAGGTCAGCTGGGTCCACGCCGACTCCGAGCAGGGTGCGGGTCACGGCCTGTGCCGCGTCGAGCAGGTCATCAAGCGCCCGGCCCAGGTGCGCGCCGCTGACCACGGTGAGCGCCGGGTCGTCGTGCAGTGCTTCCAGCACGCTGCGCCTGATCAGCTCCTTGATGAAGGAGGCGGTTGTGCCGTCCGTTCGCTCCACCGCGATTGCGATGTCGGCCGCGGTCAGCATCAGCGGCACGTTCTGCCCATAGAGGTTCAGCAGGCGCTCGCGGGCTGCCGAACCCGGCAGCGCGATCTCGGCCGCGACGTCGACACGTCCCGGCCGCGCGGCCAGCGCGGGTTCCAGCAAGTCGGCGCGGTTGGTCGTGAGCAGGAACAGCAGGTCGGCGTCGGGGGCCGCGCCGTCCATGGCGTCGAGCAGGTCAAACAGCACCGGGCTCGACGCCGGGCCGTGTGAGCGTTCCGCCGCGACCAGGTCGACATCCTCGAGCACGACGACTGCGGGCAGCATGGCGCGCGCCAGGTCGGTCACGGCGCCCACGGCCACGAGAGACCGGCCGGTCAGCACCAGTCGCGTGTAGCCGGTCAGCTGGCCCAGCAGGTAGCGCGTCGTGTGCGTCTTGCCGGTTCCCGGCGGGCCGTACAGCAGCAGCCCGCGCTTGAGGTGCTGGCCGGCGCGCAGCAGCGCCTCCCGGTGGGCGGCAACGCCTACCGCATGGCGCTCGACGCGGGCCAGCACGCTGGCGGGCAGCACGACATCGTCGCGGCCGATGCCCGGCGCGTCGGCGAAGACGAGGCTGATCCGGCCCATCTGATCAAGTGACGCGTCGAGCAGGTGGCCGCGGTAGACGTTGAGCTCGGCACGCAACCGATCGAGCTCGGCGAGCAAACGCTGAGCCGCGTCCACCGGCAGCCCGGCGACCTCGATCTCCAAGCCCGGATGATGCTCGCCAGGTCCCTGGATCATCACCACGTAGCGTCCGTCGCGGTCGGTGACGAGCAGTACCGCCAGCCGCAGGCAGGCCAGCGTCGAGCCTGGTCCGTTCGGCAGGTCAGCCAGCGCGGGCGCCGTCAGCCGCAGGGGTGGCAGTCCCTCACCGGCGACCAGTTGCTGCAGGGACAATCCGCCATAGTGCGGCGGCATCGCGACTCCCCGCACCTCGGCGGTCCGTCCGCCGCCCGCTGACCAGGCGTCGACGGCCGTCTGGAGGTTGACGTGCTCGAACGGCGGCAGCTCGCGGGTCAAGACGGAATGGTGCGTGCCGTCAGGGCCGAGGAACGCGCGCACGAGCGCCGAGACCTCGTTGCGCTCCTGCGGGGCAGTCGCGTGCACCCAGTCAAGGAAGTCGCGGAACGCTACTGCGAACTCGCGGGCCTCAATCTCGGGGGCTCGCTCGGATTCGGACAGGGCCGTGACCTCCAGCTCTGAGCGGGGATTCTGCCGACAGCGTAGCGGACGTAACGGGCATGTGCCGCCGCCACTTGTCTGCGGTGCCGGGCGTCCGATAAGACGGCTTCAGATCTACTCATACTCCCGTACCGGAGAAGGGGCGCCAAAGCGATGCTGCTGGGTGACTTGCGGACGTACGTAGCCATACCGAGAGTGACGGCGCTGCGGCTGGCGCCAGACGGGTCATGGCTGGCAGCGGTCGTGCAGACGGTGGGCGGCGAGCCGCCGAAGTACCTGTCCAGCATCTGGCGAATCGACACGACGGGGGACCGCGAGTGCGTCAGGCTCACCCGCAGCGCCGACGGCGAGGCGAGTCCGGAGTTCTTGCCCGACGGATCGCTGCTGTTCGCGTCGAAGCGGCCTGACCCGGAATCGGGCAAGAAAGACGCCGAGGCAAGCAAGGACAAGCCGGCTGTCTGGCTACTGCCCGCGGTCGGCGGCGAGCCAAGGCGGATCGCGGCGCCTGGCGGCGGAGTGACCGGGCTCGCGACGGCGACCGGCGCGCAGGCCTTCGGATACGCCGCCGCCGTCTTCCCTGGCGCTAAGGACACCGAGGAGGATGCGGCCCGCCGCAAAGCCCGGAGCGAGGCCGGCGTGAGCGCGATCCTGCACGAGCCAGGCGGCAGGCTGCGGTTCTGGGACCACGACCTGGGTCCGGAGTCGGTGCGACTGATCATCGACGACGACGGAGCCAGCGCCGCCCGCGAGCCTCGCGCCCTCACGCCCGATCCCGGCCGGGCGCTGGATGAGCAGGAGTTCGAGCTGACTCCGGACGGCTCGGCCGTCGTTACCGGATGGCGGGTGACGGAGGAAAGCGGCCAGTTCCGGAACGAGGTCGTGGTCATCGACGCGAGTACCGGAGCGCGCCGGACCCTGCTCGGCGAGCCCGGCATCGACTTCAGCAGCCCCCGGATCTCGCCGGACGGCGAGCTCGTGCTGATGGTCAGGGACGAGCACGACAGCTACGACAAGCCAGGGGACGCGACCCTGGTGGTCGCGGCGCTGGCCGGCGCGGCCGCGGCCGCTCGCGACCTGCTCGCGGGATTCGACCGACGACCCCTCGAGGTGGTCTGGGCGCCGGACGCGCGCTGCGTGTACTTCACCGCGGACGACAACGGCCGCCGCCCCGTCTTCCGGGTCGATGTGGACGGGGGCGAGCCGACCAGAGTGACCGCTGACGACGCTGCATACGACAACCTCTGCCCCGCGCCCGACGGCAGTTGCCTGTATGCGCTTCGGTCGGCCATCGACGCCCCGCCCGGGCCCGTCCGGGTTCCCCTCGGTCCTGGGCCGGCCCCGGCTGAGACGCTGCCGAGTCCTGGCGGTGAGGTCTTGATGCCGGGAACAGTGACAGAGGTGGCGACGACCGTGACGGACGGCAGCCGGGTGCGCGGCTGGCTCGTACTGCCGGCGGGCGCGAGCGCCGACAAGCCGGCTCCCCTGTTGCTGTGGGTGCATGGTGGCCCGATGGCGAGCTGGAACTCCTGGTCCTGGCGGTGGAACCCCTGGCTGATGGCAGCGCGTGGCTACGCCGTCCTGCTGCCAGACCCGGCGCTGTCGACCGGGTACGGCCAGCACATGCTCGTCCGCGGCTGGGACCACTGGGGCGGCAACCCGTACACCGACGTCATGGCCGTTACCGACGCGGTCCTGGAGCGGCCGGACATCGACGCCGGGCGCACCGCGATGATGGGTGGCTCGTACGGCGGCTACCTGGCCAACTGGATAGCCGGGCACACCGATCGCTTCCAGGCGATCGTGAGCCACGCTGGCCTGTGGGCGCTCGATCAGATGTTCGGCACGACCGACGGACCGCCCTACTGGCGCCGGCACTTCGGCGACCCGCTCAGCCAGCCGGAGCGCTACCTGGCCAGCTCCCCGCACCTGCACGCCGACAAGATCGTCACGCCCATGCTGGTCATTCACGGCGACAGGGATTACCGGGTGCCGATCGGCGAGGCGCTGCGGCTGTGGTGGGACCTGGTGTTCCGGTCCGTCCATGCCCGGTTCCTGTACTTCCCGGACGAGAACCACTGGGTGCTCAAGCCCAGCGACGTCCGGGTCTGGTACGAGACGGTGCTGGCATTCCTCGCCGAGCACGTGCTCGGCGAGGAGTGGCAGCAGCCCGAATTGCTGTAGGTCGGGCATATACAGGGCAAAGAGGTGCCGCGATGCCGAGGCTCTGGAGCCGAGCGTGAGCCGCCAGGCTGTCTGGGTATGAGGGTCAGGTGAGCGAGCGCGAGGATCTGGCAGCCCGCATCGAGGTCGTGTTGCGGCAAATGTCGATGGACCTCGAGGGCTGGCGCCGGGACGGTCTTGCTCGGAACTCGACGCTGAGAGCGGCCAGGGAGTTGCTGGAGGAGGCCCAGTGGGAGGGCCAGACCGACCTCGCCGGACGGCTCGCCAGCGGTATCCAGGAGTTCGAGGACGAGGTTGAGCACGGCCGTCCAGGCTAGCTCTGCGTGCTGCGGGCAGGGACAGGTGCCGTCCTGACCGACCGCAGTGGCCTGGGCAGCTACCAGGTCGGGATGAGGCCGCCGTCGATGGTGATGTCGGCGCCAGTGACGTTCGCGGTGCGGTCGCTGGCCAGGATGAGCACCAGGTCGGCGACTTCGTCCGGGCGGCTGAACCGGCCGGTGACCGTCTGCTGGGCTGCCTGGCTCCGGACGTCCTCCGGCCTGGCGCCGGTCGCGCGGCTGACCGTAGCCGCGACCCCGTGATCGCCGAGCCACAGGTCGGTGGCGACCGGGCCCGGGCTTATCGTGTTGACCCGGATGCCGTTCGGGCCGACCTGCTTGGACAGGGATTTGGAGAAGCTGGCCAGCGCGGCCTTGGCTGCGCTGTAGTCCAGTACGCCGGGGTCTGGCAGGAACGCGTTGACGGAGCTGATGTTCACGATCGCCCCCTTCCCGGCAGCGAGCATCACGGGCAGCGCCGCGCGGGTGGTACGCACCGCCGCCATCAGGTTGAGGGTCAGCGACGTTTGCCAGTCGTGATCGGTGATCTCGCCGAATCCGCGCGGCCTCGCCGGGGCTGCGCCGACGTTGTTGACCAGGATGTCGATCCGGTCTCCTGCCGCCGCGACCAGGCTGGCCGGCCCGCCGGGTTCGGCGAGGTCTACCTGCACTGGCTGCACCATGCCGGTTCCGGCCAGCTCGTCAAGCTCAGGGGAGGCCGTCAGCGCCCCGGCGGTGACGCGCACGCCCTCGGCGACTAGACCGCGCGTGATCGCTAGCCCGATTCCCCGGCTGCCGCCGGTGACGACCGCGGTCTGCCCGTTCAAGCGGAGATCCATGAGGTCAGTTCTTCCCCAGTAACACCGCTCTGCTCGCCGAGTCCGGCGTGTCGGCAATCGTAAATCATTGCTTGAGTCGCGCCTCGTCATGGAGCAGCGGCTCTGGAGTCTCCTCGACCACCCGAGGTACTCCTCAAGCGCCCAGGTCACGATCGCCTGGTTGAACGCCAGGCCGCTGTCCGTGCCCGCGTTGGACATCACCACGACGGCGAAGTCACGTTCGGGCACCAGAAGCAGATCGGCGAACTGCCCGTTGGACGAGCCACCATGCCCGCCGGTGGCGGCCACGCCGACCTGCTTGAGGAACCAGCAGATCCCGAAGGCGTCGCCCAGGGACGAGCCGCGCAACTCGACCGTGGGCTGGCGCATCCGCGCCAACGCATCCGCGCCAACGCGTCCGCGGAGAGCACGCCGCGCCCGTCCCCGAGGTGGAAGCGGCCCCATGCCAGCAGGTCGGCCACCGAGGCGGCGAGACCCGCGCCAGGATTGTTGCCCCGGGTGTCCTTCCACTGCCGCGCCACGGCGAGCGTTCCGTCGTCAGCGACGTTGTGCCCGACGGCGAATCTGCGCACCATGACGTCGTTCACGGCGAACAGGCTGTGCGCCGCTGTGCGCCAGGCCGAGCGGTTCAAGGAGCAGGGCGCTGACGGCATTCTCGTAGGTGAGCCCGGTGACCTTCTCGATGATCCGCCCGAGCACGTTTAATCCGACCTGGCTGTAGGAAGCGCGCGTGCCGGGCTGCGCGATCAGCTCTGCCTCCGCCAGGCGCGCCACCTGGCCGGCCAAAGCGTCGGCTCCCTCGCCTGTGTCGGCGCTCAGCCGCCATTCGAGGCCGGCCATGTGGTTGAGCAACTGCAGCACGGTGATCTCGGCGGCGGCCTTCGCGTCGGGGAGCGCAAATCGGGCAGACAACGCCGGACCGGCGCCTCCAACTCGACTTTCCCCTGCTCCACCAAGACCATCAGCGCGCTCGCCGTGTAGGTCTTGGATACCGAACCGAGAAGGAACAGCGTGTCCTGGTCGACCGGTAGCGGGTTCTCGGCGCTCGTAACCCGTGCCACGCGTAGCTCTCCCGGCCGTCCACCCAGATCCCGACAGCGACGCCTGGGATGGTGAACTTGGCAGCCAGCCCTTCGACCACTTCCGACAGCGTGTACTGCGACATCAGTTCGTATGCCCCTTCGTACCAGCTCCATGTCATGGCCCGACCCTTACGGGCGTGATCAGCGAACGTATCAGCGCCGATGTGGCCGGGCAAAACAGGGGTCGACGGCGGGGCGAGGCAGCTGCATGGACGGGTGTTGATGTAGCGCATCGCGACCACACTCAGGTCGCGAGAACCATGAACGCGTCACGATTCACGACACCTAACGGGGCTTCGCCCCAGCCCGCCGGTCGCGGTGACGAGCTCGGCCACGGAGGCGCCGTCGACGCCCGCGCCGGCGAGGACCGTCAGGGTCTCGGCGAGTTCGCGGGCTTGCATGGCCTCGTCTCGTACGTGGTCACCGTTGAGACGCTCGCGGACGAACCGGCCGACGAGCGGCAGCTGGTACAGGCCCACCCTCAGCTCATCGCCGACGCCGAAGCCGAGGGCGCCCCCCTCGCTGTCGGCACCCCGGTACGCGCGCATTCCGAACTCGGTGTTGATGACCGGCTTGCCGAGCGCGAGGAGCGGCTGCAGCATTTCGGCGTCGGACTTCCTTGATCCGTGCGTGCGGTAGTGGTCGACGCCGATCAGGTCGAAGCGATCCCAGTTCACCTCCTCCCAGACCAGCGAGGCGTAGGTGAGGGGTCCGTGGTAGACGCCGCGAACCGCGGTGCTGGCATGGCCGCGGAAGTCGTTGAGCCGGTCGCTGGCGCTGCTGTCTCCGGCCTTTATCCGGGTGATGGCCTGGCGGGTGCGCTCGGCGAAGTCCCTGCCCGGCACGATGCCTTGCATGAATAGCGTCAGCTCGCCGCCCAGGACGAGGACGAAACGGTCGGGGTACTTTTGGCGTAGCTCCTCGGCCCGCTCGGCCGCCGAGACGCAGTAGCGGAGCGTCTGATCGGGACGCCGGCCCCACAGCGCCGGCACGGCCATGCTTCGAGGCCGAGGGCTCTTAGCGGACTGGCTGCGCCGCGATCACCAGACTGGCGTCAGGGTCTGTCACAACTCGGGTTCGGGCTCCGCGTCGTCTATGCCGGCGGCGTTGTACTCGAGGTCCGGTCCGGAAGATGAGGAAGGTTCGCCGTCTGTGGCGCTGGAGCCGATTCTGACTCCGCGCGGCCGGCCGCGCCTGCTACAAAGCCGGCCCGTGCCTCCGCTTCGCGCGGCCAGTCCGCGAACCGCCGGCGCAGCGTGACGATGTC
The DNA here is from genome assembly GCA_050698875.1 of Streptosporangiaceae bacterium. Taxonomy (GTDB): domain Bacteria; phylum Actinomycetota; class Actinomycetes; order Streptosporangiales; family Streptosporangiaceae; genus JAJYUU01. The sequence continues at coordinate 12,674 of JBOHCP010000044.1, forward strand.
CTGGTCAGTCAGGCCCAGGTCGGCAAACGCCTCGTCGGCCATGCGGTCAAGCCGGCGACCGGCGTCGGCGAAGTCCTGGTCTTGCAGGCCTGGGTCGAGCCGGCGGGCTAAGCCGATGAGCTGCTCGGGTGTGTATCGTTCCAGCGCTACGGAGGTGTCCCAGTAGTCTCGCTCGTAGGAGCGGCTGGCCAGGGCCGCGACCTTTCCGCCGAGGGCGTCTTCCAGGTCGAGCACTGGGCCGAACTCCATCACCAGCGGCTGGTTGCCACGCTCGAAGTAGGCCATCTGCAACGCCATCTGCTCGCCGCCGGGCGCGGTGATGAGCCACTCGGCGAGGCCCTCGCCCATCCCGTAGAAAATATCGGAGAGCCCAGCGGTCTTGTCGCGGCGCTCGACGCCGAGCCCCGCTGCGGCCAGGGCCGCTTCCACTGCGTCGGCGGCGGCTTCTACGCCGTGCTCTTGGTCGGTGAACAGGTCCACGTCGAGAGTCGGCCGCTGAATCAGCCCGTGCGCGATCAACGCGTTCGACCCGCCGAGGGCGAACCCGAGCCCGGCTGCTGCGCGCAACGCGGCCGTGGCTACTCGCTTGTGCAGCTCGCCGAGCGGCATTCAGGCCGCCGCCCCGGCGCACAACTCCGGGTGGTGCTCCTCCCACGCCCGGCGGACGCCCTTAGGCAGGAACAGGTTGGGCCAGACGGCGGCGAGAAGGTCAGCGTTCAGATGCGCCGTGAGGTCCTCCGCATTGTCGGCCTCGCCGAGCACGAACTGGTACATCGCTTGCAGGCTGTGCGGCTTGCCCAGGTCGAAGACACGACCGGGCGGGCTCCAGTACAGCCATAGCGGCAGCACCACCGTCCCGCGGGCAGGCCCGCGCAGGCTGGCCAAATCGCGGACGACGACCGCCCGGCGGCCGGGCCGCGCCAGGTGCTGAGTCCTGACCGCGACAGCCTCGTCACGCTCCATGACAACAGGCTAACCCGTCTCGTCCCGGAGGCGAAACTCTGTTCTAACTCCTACCGTTGCCAGTTCCCGAAGCAGATGGCGGAGTGAACGGCCGACCGCCGGGATTATTACCTCGGCAGCGACGCCCCCCAGCAGCGCCCCAAAACAATGCCTCCAGCATGATTCAAACCTTCGCACACGGCTCCTGAGACAATGTGCGGGCGCGCGTCCTCACACGCTGTGACCTGCGGAAACAGCTTGCGGCTCGTGGCACCGGGCCGGGTTCTATCGCGACTCTCTCGCGGCACGTGGACCGTGACGGCGACGTGAGGTGACTCTGCAGGTCACCGCGCGGCGGTCCGGTCACTGCGCCGCGCCGTGTGGTGGATCTCGTCCAGCTGAGTCCCGCTGCGTCATGCTCACGGGCTCTTGACAAGTGCGCGCCGATCCACCGATATGACCCTGACTTCGGCCACAGTCTGGGTTGATCTTGATGGCAGGACGGTGACCTGCGGGTTCGTTGTCGTTGATTGCTGGAACTGCGCACTAGGCGCGGGGCCTGGTGCTGTTTTTGCCCGCTTCCTCCGAGGCTGAACATGCTGTGGGACGGCGCCCCAGCATGCGCGCAGGAGCCATCCTCGGGCGGGAAGGCCGTCCAGCGGGCCGGGTTTTTCCGTCAGTCATGGCCTGGCTCGGGGTTCTTGTGCGGCCAGGACGCCGCGGAACCGGGTGAGCACGTGGACCAGGCCGGCGTCGAAGCCATCGAAGACGTTGGGTGGCAGACCGGCGAACAGCTGGCGCGCGAGCCGGCGGTG
>JBOHCP010000045.1:0-14413 GCA_050698875.1 Streptosporangiaceae bacterium
AGCATCCCGCAAGGCATGGAACAACTCTCCCGGCGGCTGGACCACGTCCTGGCGCTCCCGGGCGTGTTACCCGCGACGATAACGAAAGGAGGTGATGCCTAACGGACTGACTTTGCCGATGACCCTGCGCCCCCTGGGCGGGCCCTGGGCGGGCCCCCGGAGTGCCCGCGGGCCGCAAATTCAGTTGCCCTGACGTTTCGGCGCGGGTCGGTTGGGAAAGGACGCTTTTCCGGCGCTGCTTCGCTGTTTCGAAAGCGCTACGCTGAAAGTGAAACGTGGCCAGGTGGTGCGCCGATTACCTGACGAGATCAAACCGTTCTGGCCTTCTCGGCGAGGGCTCGCATTAGCCTGCCACGGCGCGCTCAGGGGTGTTCGATGACCGATGAAATACCCGTCGATACGGGATCTGCCGACCCAGGTACCGAATTGCGAGACGCCGCGAGTGCGGTACGCGAGCGGTATAGGCCGGAATCGCCTGCGTACGGGTTCTGGCGGGTGATTGCCGGCAGCTGGGAGCGGTGGGCGCAGCGATCCGAACAGGAGGTCGAGCTCTCGTCGGTGGCCAAGGCCGAGTTCCAGGCGGCGCTGGTCAGCGCCCGCGAGTGTCTGAAAATGCGGCACGGCGGCGACGAGTGGATTGTGGCTGCAGGTCCGCTGTCGTGTGCTGCGTGCGGGCGCGTGTTTATCACGAAAGGTGATGCGAATCTGCCCGCGACGGAACTGTCCGGACGGATGCTGGCCCACGTGTGTGCGACCAATGCCGCCGGTGAATAGCAGCTGCGCGCCATTGCGGTCCAGCCCAGGATAATGTCGACAGTGCGATAGATCGCACCCGCACCGCGAATCCCCTGAACCTGTGGCCACGGTAGCACTGGTTTGCCAGCAAGCGCACTAGGCGACTAGCGTCGGCGCGGTGAGCACCGCTGTCGTTACCGGCGCCAACAAGGGCCTGGGGAAGCACATCGCGCGACAGTTCGCCGATGCCGGACTCACCGTCTACGTCGGTTCCCGCGACGCTGAGCGCGGCGGCGCGGCCGTAGCAGAGATCGGCGACCATGCCCGGCTGCTGGTACTGGACGTCACCGACGCCGCGAGCGTTGCGGCGGCGGCGGGACAGGTCGAGGCTCTGGACGTTCTCGTCAACAACGCCGGCATCGGCGACGACTCGCGGACCGCGCCGGAGGCCGACGTCGACAGCTTCCGGCGCATCTTCGAGACGAACGTCTTCGGCGTCGTCGCGGTCACCAACGCGTTCCTCCCGGCCCTGCACAGGTCTGCGCGGGGCCGGATCGTCAACATCTCCAGCGGCACGGGATCGCTGGCGCGCAGTACCAGCCCGGATGCGCGGTTCGCGTTCAGCGCGGGCGACGCCGCTGCCTACCGCGCGTCCAAGGCCGCACTCAACGCGCTGACCGTGTTCTACGCCCAGGCGCTGGCGGGCACTGGTATCAAGGTGAACGCGCTCGCTCCCGGTCTGCGCGCGACCGACCTCAACCCGCTGGCCGCCGCCAGCGGCGGCGATCCGGCCGAGGGAGCGGCCGGCGCGGTGCGGCTGGCACTGCTCCCCGATGACGGCCCAACCGGGGGCTTCTACTCCTCCGACGGCACGCCGGTGCCATGGTGAGCTGGTATCAGCTCAGCTCGAGCAGCATGCCGGCGAGTTCATCCGGACGGTTGAGCGGCACCAGGTGGTCCGTCGCGATCTCCCGGTAGTTCCAGGCCGGTGAGGACTGGGCGCGCTCCGCGGCAGCCCAGAACGCCTTCGGCTCGGACTCGACGGTGGCCTTGATGTAGGTGCGGCCGAAGGAGTAGTCCTCGAGGGGCCGCGGCACGCGTGCGGGCTCGGTAAAGCAGCCCACCGGATGCGGCGTCCGGCGCGCGTCCGCGAACGCGGCAGCGGCAGGGTTGTCGTACTCACGAACCGGCCCCGGCACGAGCCACTGCTCCCCCAGGTCGAGGATGCGACTGCCAGGCCGGCCGGTCAGGTCCCGCAGCGACTGGCCGTCATCAGGGACGAACGCGTCGAGGTAGACCAGGTGCCGCACGCGGTCGGCAAGGTGGCTCACCGCCCCGGTGACCACCATCCCGCCATAGGAGAACCCGAGCAGCACGATGTCGGTCAGGTCCTCGTACCAGACGACGTTCACGACGTCTTGGATGTGGGTGGTGAGGTTCACCTGGGGGCTGGCCAGATGAGACCGCTCGCCGATGCCGGTGAGACTCGGTGTGAAGACCTCGTGTCCGTGCCGGGACAGCAGCGGCCGGACGAGCTTGAATCCGTGCGCGCCGCCCCAGGCTCCATGTACCAGTACGTACGTTGCCATCCGCCTGCCTGCCAGGAAGTCGATCAGCCGCCGTCGAAGCCGCTCTCGGCCAGTATCGTGCCGATGCGCGCCCGATGCTCGGCCTCCCACGCGTCGAGCGTCTGGTCAGCCTCCCGCGCCAGCCGCGCGCGTGCGTCCCGCAGCACCTGCTCCTGGCGGTCCGCGGGAATGACCATGACTCCGTCTTCGTCTGCCACCACGATGTCACCGGCCCGGACGGTGACTCCGCCGCACCGGACCGGCGCGTTGAGCGGCGCGGCGACGGCCTTAGCCCCGGCGACCGGAACCACTCCCCTGGCAAAGACCGGAAAGCCGCTGTCCCTCACCGCTGCCAGGTCCCTGATCACGCCATCGACGACCAGCGCGGCGACACCCCGCCGCTGCGCGACGGCACACACATTTCCGCCGGCGACCGCGTAGTCGACGTCACCCGACTCGACGACAAGAACCGAGCCAGGCGCTGCGCGGTAGATGGCGGCGTGCAGCATGAGGTTGTCACCGGGAGGGCACGTCACGGTGAATGCCGGACCCGCCACTCGCCGGACCGGCGGCCAGAGCGGTCGGATGCTGATCGCCATCGCCTGGTCGCGTCCGAGGATGTCAGCCAGGGTGGTGGTAGGAATCTCGCCGAGCCCGGCAGCGTCGTCCATCCTCGTCCTGTCCGCCCTTCATGCCTGCAGTGCTGCCAGTCCCCCATAACGCGAGCCCGGTGCCGGAATGGCTCTCGCACGCAATGTCGTTGACCGCGCAGCTATCCCGGTGCTGAAGTCATCGGGTGAACAGCATCGGTACCAACCGGGCGCACTGGAACCGGATCAGCAGACGTTACCAGGCTGATCATGATCCGCAGATCGGCGCGGCGCCACGACTGTGGGGGATGTTCTCGATCCCCGACACTCAGCTCCGAGCCCTGGGAGACGTCACCGGCCAGCGCGTGCTCGAACTTGGGTGCGGCGCCGGGCAGTGGTCAGCGTCATTGGCCGCCGACGGCGCGACGGTGGTCGCGTTCGACCTCTCCGACGCCCAGCTCGCTGCGGCGGCCGAGCGGATGGGCGCTGCCCGCTTTCCGCTCGTCCAGGGTGCGGCGGAGCAGTTGCCGTTCCGGTCAGGCAGCTTTGACGTCGTGTTCTGCGACCACGGCGGGCTCAGCTGGGCGCATCCGAGACTTGCGCTGCCGGAAGCCGCGCGCGTGCTGTGCGCTGGCGGCCGGCTGGTGTACACCGTCGCGAGCCCGTGGCTTGAGGTCTGCTACGACGAGGAGGCCGACGCGGTGACCGCCCGGCTTCGGCGAGACTACTTCGGACTCGGCGTCGTCGAGGAAGGCGGCGGCGCAGTCAGCTACCAGCTCGGCTACGGCGAGTGGATCAGGACGCTGCGCGGCGCGGGCCTGATCGTCGACGATCTCATCGAGCCCCGGCCGGAACCCGGACAGCGCAGTGGCTACCTGGGCTTCGAGCCGACCGACTGGGCCAGTCGCTGGCCAGCTGAGATGCTGTGGGTCGCCCGCAAGCCGTGACCCGGTGCGAGCGAGACGGCGCGAGTCAGCCGCGGACGGCCGCGATGGCGGAGTAGGTCCCGAGCGCGAGCAGGATGGTGCCGGCGATCCGGCTGACCCAGCCCATGGGTATGACCCTGAGGCTCTTGGCCCCGATGACGACCGCGATGGCGGTGGCGGCCCACAACCCCAGCGTGGCACCCGCCAGGACCAGCAGCGGCTCGTACCTGGCCGCCAGGTTGGCGGTGGCGAACTGGGTGATGTCTCCCCACTCGGCGACGAAAATGACCCCGAATGCGGTGCCGGCGACGCGCCAGGGCGACACGCGGCTCTGGCCCTGCCGGGCGGCGTCGGCTCCGTCGCCCTGGCGGTGGCGGAAGCTCACGGCGAACAGGTACACCGCGCCGGCCACGAACAGCCCGGCCGCGACGCCGTTCACCACCCGGTGCGGGAGCAGCGCGAGCAGCTGGCCTGCCGTGACCGCGATCGCCATCTGCACCGTGAACGCCGCCGCTGCCCCGGCCCAGACCCAGAGTGCCGGATAGCGGGTGGCAAGCACGATCGAGGCAAACATCGACTTGTCCGGCAGCTCAGCAAGGAACGTCACCGCGAACGCGATGCCGATGACCGCCAGCTCGGGCACGGGACGAGTCCTTCATCTCGGTCCGGCCCGGGCTTCCGAATCGGGGGCGCCCTCGGCCGGAACAGCTCAACAGCCGAAGGTCTCATCCACCACATGCCGTGGCCCGGCGACCGGGCGCACTCTGCCTCTGTGCTTAGCGTGCGCCGAGATTGTCGGCCTGCCGGCGAAGGACTACTCCCCTTCGCGATCACTGTACCGGCCGCGGCGCACTGGTGCCCGCAGGCACTCCACAATCGCAATCGATGACGTCGTCAGAACTGACGGGCAACGGCCGCGCTCGTGTCGTGCTCGACATATGTAGGCTATATGTGTAGGCTGGAGCACGTGAAGCTGACCGGGCCGCTGGAACGGGTTCTGAGGGTACTAGTCGCTGACCCTGCTGCGCCGCAGTACGGCTATGACCTGATGAAGGCAGCACGGTTGCCTAGCGGCACTCTGTACCCCATGCTCGCCCGCCTGCAGCAGGAGGGCCTCGTGGACTCGGAGTGGGAGGACCAGCGCCCGGACGCTGGCGGCCGCCCGCCGCGCAAGTACTACCGGCTGACCGCAGAAGGCGCCCGAGTGGCCCGCCTTGAGCTCGCCCACGCCTCCGCTCCGGCTGCCAGGACGCGGTACGTCGCGGCACGGCCCGCGGCCGGGACGCAAGGGAGCCCGGGATGAGCGGGACCCCGACCGCGATGCGAATCGCGGAGCGGCTCATCCTCGTTTCCTGCCGCCGGCTCCCGGAGGACGACCGGCATGAGCACTACAAGGAATGGTCAGCCGAGTTGCCTGCGATCCTGGCCGACGCGAGCGTCCGGCTGCCGATCCTGCGGTCCGTGCGGGCGCTCAGGTTCTCGGCAGGAATTTCCTTGACCACCCGGTACCTGCGCCGTACCGGGAGCAGCGCTCGCCGGGCGCGGACCGGCGAGTGGCGTGACGGCGCCAACCGCGTCAGGCCCGCGGCACCGCTTGTGCGCCTGGCGATCGGCGTGATCATCTGGCTAGCCTTCGTATTCGCCCTTGTCTCGGTCCTGCGCGCCTACCCGCAGCCGCATGGCTGGCCCGTGGTCACTGGCCTAGCCCTGGCCGGGGCGTTCGATGCCTTCTGTCTGGCCGACCTCGCCCGCGTCGGTCAGGTGCGCTACCTGCCCAGGTGGGCGTGGGCGCTGATCTGCCTCGCACAGACGCCCGGCGGGGGCATCGTCTACCTGTGCGTCGGCCGGGGCGGCCGAGTACGGACAGCCCCGCCCAGCTCGGCTGGCCGACCTTAACCGCGCGCGCCGCGGCTCGCCAAACCGCCAGGGAAGGGCCTGCGCCGGCGCATCGTGGCGACGGTCGCGCTGCTCGGCGACGACATGACAGAAGGGAACGGGGCCGTGCACATCTCCGACGTTCGCATCGACGCGGATAGCTGCGTCCTGGCAGGCACCTATGCCGAGGCCGCCGAGCCGGTCGCGGCGGCGCTGCTCATCGTCGGCTCCGGCCGCACCGACCGCAACTCTGACGTCCGGCTGCCCGGCGGCCAGAAGCTGCGCGGCGGCATCACCAGGGCGATCGCCGACGCGCTCGGCCCCGCCGGCGTGTCTACGCTCCGGTTCGACAAGCGCGGCGTGGGCGCCAGCGGAGGTGACTACCTGAGCACCGGGATGGCTCAGCGGTACGCCGATGTCTGCCAGGCGCGCGAGTGGCTCGCTGGCAAGACCGCCGGACTCCCGCTGCTCGCCGTCGGGCACAGCGAGGGGACGTACTACGCGGCGCAACTGGCCGCGGACGGGCAGGCCGCCGGGATCGTGCTGCTTTCCGGTGCCGCGCGTACCGGGGCCGACGTGCTCACCTACCAGGTCGCGGAACTGGCGGACCGGATCCCGGCGGCTGCAAAGCTGATCCTGCGGCTCATGCGCACCGACGTCGTCCGCGCGCAGCGTAAAAACCTCGCCAAGATCCTCGCGTCCACCACCGATGTGATTCGCGCGCAGGGCATCCGGATGAACGCCAAGTGGACCCGCGACTTCGTCGCCCACGACCCGGCACCGGTGCTCGCCATCACCGGCGGGCACGACCTGCAGGTGCCGCCATCAGACGTCGAGGCCATGGGCAAGCTCGTGCACGGGTCCTTCGAGGGCCACGTCGTCGCGGACCTCAGCCACCTGCTGCGGCCGGACCCGGACAGCATCGGCCCGCGCGGCTACCGGCGGCAGGCCCGACAGCCGGTGAGCCCGGAGGTGCTGCGGCTGGTCACGGACTGGGTCACGCGGCACTGGGGCACGCCGTGACCGGTCGCTGGCCGCAGGCCTCCGGGCCGTCCCACCCGCTGCTGCACCTGCTGCCGGCCATCGGGCCCGCGCTCATCCCTGTGCTGGTCCTGCTGCTCGGCCTCGACGCCTACTGCCTGGTCAGCCTCGTGCGCGCCAGGTCGGTCCGGTACGCGCCGAAGCTCGCCTGGGCAATCGTGATCCTGTTCGTGAGCGCGCCGCTCGGCGCCATCCTGTACCTGTTCTTCGGCGTGGATCGCAGCGGCGGTAGCCATGGCGGGAAGACCGGGCCGGCCCGCCCGCCGGTCGCGGCTGAGCCAGGCCCCGCCGTGAGGCCGGCCGCCGGTCAGCCCGACGGCGCCGGGAGCATCCTGACCGTGAGGGGCCTGACCAGGGACTACGGCGGCATCGGCCTGTTCGACGTGGACCTCGCCGTGCCGCGCGGCTGCGTCTACGGGCTCGTCGGCCCGAACGGCGCGGGCAAGACCACACTGCTGTCGATCATCGCCGGGACCAGGCATGCCGACCGCGGCACCGTCAGCCTGGCCGCCGACTGGCGGCGCGTCGCGGTGTGCCCGGACGTCCCCGAGTTCGACGGCTGGCTGACCGCCGCCGAGGTGGTCGATCTGGCCAGAGCTCTCGTCGTGCCCGCCGCCGCCGGGTCGGCCGGGACGCGATCGGCCGCGGTCGCGGGCGCGCTGCGGACGGTCGGCCTGGCCGACGCGGCGGACCGGCGGGTCGCCGGGCTGTCGCGCGGCATGCTGCAGCGTCTCGGCCTGGCCTGCGCCCTTGTCGGCGACCCGGTGCTGCTGATCCTGGACGAGCCGATGTCCGCGCTTGACCCGGCGGGCCGGGCGGACATGCTTGAGCTCGTGGCGGGCATGCGCGGCACCCGCACGGTGATCTTCTCCAGCCACGTCCTTGCCGACGTGCAGCGGGTCGCCGACCAGGTCGGCATCCTGCGGGCCGGCCGCCTGATGTACGAGGGCAGCACCAGGGCGCTCCTGGACACCTACCTGACGCCGAGCTGGCTGCTGCGGCTCGCCGGCGGCCTCGACCCGGTCGCTGCCGCCCTGGCCGGGCAGTCGTGGGTCACCAAGGTCGAGCCTGCCGATCCGGACGTGCTGCGGGTGGAGGCCACCAGCATCGAAGACGGCGAGCGGGGCATCCCCGCCGTGATCGCCGGGTGCGGCGCCCGCCAGGTGTCGTGCGAGCCCGCAGCCGCCGACCTGGAATCGGCGTTCCTGGCGCTGACCGGCGCGAGCTAAGGAGCCGGGATGACGACCACGGACCCGGCCATGAGCCTGTGGCGGCTGGAGTGGCTGCGGCTGGTGCGCACGCCGCGCGCGCTGTCGCTCACCATCGTGTTCCTGGCCATCGGCCTGATCGAACCCGTCGCCACCAGGTATGCCAGCACGTTGCTCGCGCACGCCGGCCACGGCGCGCTGATCAGGCTGCGGAAGCCGACGCCCGCCGACGCGCTGAGCAGCTATGTGAGCGAGGCCACGCTCGTCGGGCTGATCGTCCTGGTCGTCGTGGCGGCCAGCGCGCTCGGGTTCGACGCCAGTCCCGGGCTCGCGGCGTTCTTCCGCAGCCGGGTGCCGAGCATGTGGCGGCTGATCGCGCCGCGGTTCACCGCGTACGCGGTGGCAGGGTCGCTCGCCTACCTGCTCGGCACGCTCGCCGCCTGGTACGAGACGCGCCTGCTGATCGGCTCGCTGCCGGTGGCGGCTCTGTTCGCCGGGGTGCTGTGCGGCGCGGTGTACCTGGCCTTCGCGGTCGCGGTCACCGCGCTCGCCACCTCGCTCGCCCGGAACACGGTTGCCTCGGCGGGCATGACGCTGGCGATCCTGCTCGCCCTGCCGCTACTCGCCGACGTGCGCGCGATCTCCAGCTGGGTGCCGAGCGCGCTGGTCGGCGCGCCGGCCGACCTGGTGGCCGGCGCCCACCAGCTCCCCCACTACCTGCCGGCCCTGGGCGTCGCCGCGATCGCGGGCGCGGCCGCGCTCGCGCTCGGAGCGCGCCAGCTGCAGACTCGGGAGATCTGACGTGCGGTCATGCCGCGAAGCGACAAAGATGGAGTAATGGCACTAACGGATCGGGCTTTCTCGGGGGCGTACCGGGCCGGCTGGCTGGCCGTCAGGCACATTCCGGAGCCGGCGGCGCGATGGGCGTTCACCCGGATCGCTGACTACCTGTGGCGCAGGCGCGGCAAGGCCCTGCGGCAGCTCGAGGCCAACCTCCGCCGGGTCGTGCCGGATGCCTCCGACGCTGAGCTGCGGCGGCTGACCCGCGCGGCCATGCGCTCCTACCTCCGGTACTGGGTGGAGGCATTCCGGCTGCCGGCCATGCCGCCCGAGCGGATCTCGTCAGGGATGTCCGTGGCCGGCGAGGAGCAGACCGCGCTTGGCCACATCAAGGCCGGCCGCGGCGTGATCTTCGCGCTGCCGCACACGGGCAACGTCGACCTGGCGGCAGCCTGGATCATGACCCGCGGGTTCGGGCGGATCAGCGTCATCGTCGAGCGGCTGAAGCCCGAGTCGGTGTTCCGGCGGTTCCTGGCCTACCGGGAGAGGCTCGGGATGGAGGTCGTCCCGCACACCGGGGGTCCGAGCCCGTTCGGCGTGATGGCGCAGCGGCTGCGGCAGGGCCGGCTGGTCTGCATCATCGCCGACCGCGACCTCAGCGCGGCCGGTGTCGAGGTAGAGCTGTTCGGCGAGAAGGCGCGCATCGGCGCCGGGCCGGCTGCGCTGGCCGTGCGCACCGGCGCTGCCCTCATGCCCGTCACGCTGTGGTTCACTCCCGACGGCTGGCGCGGCCGGATCTACCCGGAGCTACCGGCGCCTGCCGACGGGACCAGGGTGCAGAAGGTGGCGGCGCTGAGCCAGCAGCTCGCGTGCGTGTGGCAGGCCGGCATCGCCGAGCATCCGCAGGACTGGCACATGCTGCAGAAGGTGTTCGTCGCGGACCTCGACGCCACCCGGCTGCCGGGACCCGAGCCCGCCGCGTCCCCGGGCGACACGGCCGCCTAACCGCGCGCGCGGCCGCTAGTTAGCGCTCGCGCTGTCCGCGCAGCCAGACCGGGACCACGAGCAGGCCAGCCACGACCGCCGCGGCGACCGCGACGACCCTGACGACGACGGCGGTCGATCCCGAGGGCAATGCCGGCCCGGCCGCGGCGCCGACCGCGAGGGCGAGCAGGCCAAGTCCCGCTGCGAGCAGCGGAAGCTGCGGCCTGAGCGCGCTGACCCGGGCCCCGGTCTCGACGAGGTGCACGGCGAACAGGTAGCCGAGCAGCGCCACGCCGAGCAGGCCGGTGTGCCACGCCCTGGCCGGGTGCTTGACCTCCAGGACGAGCACAGCGACGGTCAGGACTTCGGCCCACGGGATCGTCTGGATGCCGGTGACGAGACGCGCGATGAGACGCTGCGGAATCGAGATGACCGGGTCGTCGGACGGGGGGACGGCCGCGAGCGCGAGCTGGGCCAGGCTGGCCAGCCCGGCGACCGCCGCGCAGAGCAGGGCGATCCGAGGGAAGCCCCCCGGCTGGCCGGGAAGGGCGGCCCAGCTGATCAGTGCGGTGGTCAGCACGCCGATCAGGGTCAGCGTGCGGACGGGCGAGTTCCCCCGCGCCGGATGCCACGTGGTACCGGTCACCGGTGCACCACGACGACCCGGCGTGTGTACGGCGCGAGCGGCTCGTCCAGGCTGCTCGCCCCGTCCCAGTGCACGACTGGCACGCCGATCTGGTTCAGCGAGAACCGGATCGCCTCCTGCTCGAGCCGCCACATCCTTCCGGCCAGCTCCGAGAGTATGCTCCGGTCGTGGCGCGGCTCTGCGTTGAGTACGTCGACGACGAGCACGCTGAATCCGCGCTCGCGCAGGTCGCGTACCGCTTCGATGAGGCGCGTGTCGAGCAGCGGGCTGAAGACGATGATCAGTGCCCCGGGCGGCAGCGCTGCTCGCGGCAGCCGGGCGAGGGCCGCGGCCGGCTCCCAGCCGAACGGGCTTGCCACGAGCAGGTCGAGCAGGCGGTGGCCGTGCCGCCGGCCCTGGCCAGGGCCGATCCAGGTCAGGCGGCTGCCGACGATGAGGCCGACCCGGTCCCGCTGCGCGAGGTAGCGGGTTATCGCGCCGGCAGCACCCCGCAGCACCAGGTCAAGCGAGCTTGAACCCGGCTCGCCGACGTCGGCAGTCGTGTCCGCGATGACGACGGTGTTCTGCGTCCGCTCCGCGGCGAACGTGCTGAGGTGCAGCGTTCCGCGTCTGGTGGTCGCTGGCCAGTTGATCCGCCGCTGCCGGTCTCCGGGCACGAACTCGCGGACGCCGGCGAACTCAGACCCCTCACCAGCCGCCCTGGCCGGGTGCTCGCCCAGCCTGCTCGGCAGCATGCTCAGCACCACGCTGCTGGCAAGCTGCGCCGGCAGCGGCCTGCAGTCGACCCGAGGCAGCGCCACGGCGACCTGTCCCTCGGTCAGCCGGTACGGATCACGGAGTGTGACCAGGAGAAGGCCGACCGGACGATTGCCCCAGCGCTGCAGCCTGAACGGCAGGCGCGCGGACCGCAGTCGCTGGTCATCCGCGGGTGCCGCGTCAGGAGCGCCAGCACCGTCTGGGCCCGCGGCGGCTGCGCCGTGGCCGGTGCGCGCCACGTCGTCGCGGCGCCGGACGGTCACCGGCGGACCAGCGGCGACGCCGTCGCCCGGCTCGATCCTGAGATCAGCCTCCAACTCGCCGGTGGCAGCGACATCGACGATCACCGCAGACTCGGTGCCCTCGACGAACTGCGACACGGCGAGCGAGACCCGGATGCCCAGCTGGGCCGGACGGTTCGCCCGGATCGTCGCCAGCAGGAGCAGGGCTGGGGCGGCGAGCCCCGCGAACTCCGGTCGGCCGGTGGCCACGGCGAGCACCAGCCCGGCCAGGGCGAGGGTCAGCAACCTGCGGGCGTGTGCCGACAGGCGCCACTCGACAGCGAGCTGCCGGAACCTGGTTCGCCCGCTCTGATCAGGCAATGCTTCCCGCCGGGTCGGTCTGCGGCGTCGGAACGCCGGTGAGCAGGTCCGCGACGATGTCGTCCGACCTGACCTGGCGCACCCACAGCTCGGGTCGCAGCGTGATCCGGTGCGCGAGCGCTGGCACCGCGATGCTCTTGATGTCATCCGGTATGACAAAGTCACGCCCGCGCAGCAGTGCCTGGGCCCTGGCCAGCTGAGTCAGGGCCAGGCCGCCGCGCGGGCTGGCCCCGACCTGGATCTGTGCGTGCGCCCGGGTCGCTCGCACGATGGCGACCACGTAGTCCACCAGGTCGGGTGCGATCTCGACGTGCTCGAGCGACTGCCGCATGCCCATGACCTCTGCCGGGCTCGTGACCGGCTGGAGCTCAGCGCCCTCCTGCCGTCTGTCGATCCGGCGCATCAGCATGGTCACCTCGTCGTCGCTGGTGAGGTAGCCGAGCCGCAACCGCATGAGGAACCTGTCGAGCTGAGCTTCGGGTAGCTCGTAGGTGCCCTCGTACTCGATCGGGTTGTCGGTCGCCAGTACCACGAACGGCTGCGGCAGCGGGCGCGTCACGCCGTCCATGCTGACCTGGCCCTCACCCATGGCCTCCAGCAGCGCCGCCTGCGTTTTGGGCGGCGTCCGGTTGATCTCGTCGGCCAGCAGGAGCTGGGTGAAGACGGGGCCTGGCCGGAACACCATCTGCCCGGTCCGCTGGTCATACAGCGGCGCGCCGACGACGTCGGACGGCAGCAGGTCGGGCGTGAACTGGATCCTGGCGAACTGCAGGCCGAGCGCGGTGGCAAAGGATCGCGCGATGAGTGTCTTGCCGAGGCCAGGCAGGTCCTCGATGAGCACGTGCCCGCCGGACAGGATGCCCATCAGGACCAGTTCCAGGCTCCGCCGGTGCCCGACGACCGCGCGCTCGATCTCGTCGAGCACGGCAGCGCAGCGCTCGGTCGCCTCGCCAGGGGTCAGGTTCAGCTCGGTCACAATCGCTCCAGTCGATCGATGATGGCCTCCAGCGTTCGCGGCGGGATGCCCCGTGGCTGCTGCCTCGTCTCGGCCGGACGGGACGGATCGAGCCAGTGCCACAGCTGATCGTCGCGCCCACCGCGGCTAGGGCCGTGCCCGCTGCCCTGCAGCAGCAGCCGCCGGGCAGCGGATGGGTCCTGGTAGAGATTGACGTCGTGCCGTTCAGCCAGCCGGGCAGCGAGCAGGTGCTGCAGAGTCGGACGCAACTCCGCGTCATACCTCACCATGCTGGCCGTGGCATCGGCCAGCATGCCGCGTTTCCGCCAGAAGCCGGTGAAGCTGGTGCGGCCGGCGGCCCGCCACGTCTGCTGCTGCCGCGGCCGAGGGGCGGCAGCGGCGACGAGCCCGCGCATCAGGGCGAGCAGCAGCACGGCCCAGATGATCAGTGTGAGCACGGCGGCACCGGCGCCGTCGTAGCCGTACACCGCTGCGCTTGTTGCCAGGATCAGCGCTGCGGTCACCGCGAGCTCAGGCGCACAACCGCGCCAGCCGTCCGCGGTCGCATCCGGGTGGCCGCTCCGCCGGCCAGCCAGTCGGCCCGTCACGGCGCTGCTCCGTGAGCAGACGCACTGGACACTCGGCTGCCCGCACCCCGGCGGGCGAGCTCGGCCGAGATGGCGTCCAGGGACCGCACCGCCTCGTCCCTGGCGGTCGCTGGCAGCGCATGCGATGAGTACCTGGCCTCGTAGAACAGCGCGGTCAGTCGCCCGGCGGCGGCGCCGTGCAGCAGCCCGGATCCACCAGCCCTCGCGAGCAGCTCATCGGGCGTCTCGGCGGCTTCCCTTGCGGTGCCGGCCCTGGCCAGGCTCGCTTCCATCGCGACGTAACACGCGATGATCGCGGCTTGCGCGTCGTCGAACGACCGTAGCGCGCGCCGGCCTGACTCGATCGCGTCCCGCATGCTCGCGTCGTCATCATCGGCCGGCCTGAGCGCGGCCCCGGCTGACCCGGCCGGTCCGCGTCGCAGGATGACCAGGACGCAGGCCGCGATGGCGGCGAGCAGGAGCAGTGCCAGTACTGCGTAGAGGACGTAGGTCAGGCTCGCAGCGCTGTGCGCTGCGGCGACCTTGCTGACCCGCGGTGTCCGCAGCGTCAGCTTGCCGGGCCCGGTGGTGCGGGCGACGTGGCCGGGGTGAGGCTGCAGACGGCTCAGCCCGGCCAGTACCGCGATCGCTGTCATGCCGGGCAGCATCACCCGCAGCAAGCCTGCCCGCAGCAGGGCAGCCGGATAGCCAGGATTCGGGCGGCGCCGGGCGATGAGCCACAAGGCGACAAGCAGCACGGCCAGCACGAACTCGAAGGTCCCGGCGAGCGGCAGGACGTCTTGGTGCCAGGGCCCGGTACCGGCGACGGCTGGCCCGGCGGCCCGGACTCCAGCCAGCACGACGATCAGCATCAGACCGGCAAGGACGGGTCGCGCGTACCGAACCGACCGCGACAACCAGGCTTGAGCCTGAGGCTGAGTCGCCCGCCCTTCCGCGTTGGCCACCGGTGGCTTTCTCTCGTGTGAGCCGGCCCAGTACGAGCCAGTATCGGCCGGTTCCTGCATCCTACGCACAACCCCTGAATCCCCACCTCGAGCTCGGCGGTAGACCGGATGGGCGCGCGCTCACCCCGTTGGCATCGCCATCATCACGGGTCACGCGGCTGGTCCCGGCCGGCCACTGGGGCGACCGGGACCGGT
>JBOHCP010000046.1:0-14276 GCA_050698875.1 Streptosporangiaceae bacterium
GCACCCGCCAGTGCTCGTCAGCCGCGGCAGCGATGATCGGGCCCTCGGCCCTGGCCTCCCACGCATGCAGCAACCCTCGGGCGGCCCATACCCGGCGCCAGTACTGATTCCGCTGCCGCGGCCCGTCGTGCAGGACGATCGGGGCGACCGGCCCGCCAAGCGCAATGATCAGGGCGTCGTCGACGTCCCGGCCCGCCAGCAGCGCGATGCAGCCGTCCACCACCTGATCGCGCCCGCGCCGGGCGCACTCGAGCTGGACGCTCTGCCGGGGTGTCAGCTCCCACCCGGACCGCGCTGGCATTCGCGCCTCCGCTGCCTGATTGCAACGTCGTGCGGTCAGCATGGCACGAATAACGGGTTGCGCCGCCCGCCCTCAGCTGCTGGACTGCACGCCGGCGCAGAGCGGAGCGCACAGCGGCGATCTGGAAGGGAACGGGCGAGATGCGGGAAGCGGTCATGTTCACCCCAGGCAGAACCCGCCTATCGGAAGGACATGCCGTTTCGTGGCCGCGCTCAACCTCGGAATCCTGGCGCATGTAGACGCCGGCAAGACCAGTCTCACCGAGCGGCTGCTGTACGCCGCCGGAGTCATCGACACCCTCGGCCGTGTCGATGACGGCAGCACCCAGACCGACACGCTGGCGCTCGAGCGGCAGCGGGGCATCACGATCAGGGCCGCGGTGGTGTCCTTCCGCGTCGGTGACCGCGTCGTCAACCTGATCGACACGCCAGGCCACCCGGACTTCATCGCCGAGGTGGAGCGCGCGCTCAGCGTGCTCGACGGCGCGGTGCTCGTGGTGTCTGCGGTCGAGGGCGTTCAACCGCAGACCAGGATTCTCGCGCGAGTGCTGCGCAGGCTCGGCATCCCGACGCTCATCTTCGTCAACAAGATCGACCGCAGCGGCGCCCGGTACGAGCCGGTGCTCGCGGAGATCGGCACGCAGCTGACGCCCGCCGTTGTGGCCATGGGCACGGTCACGGGCCTAGGCTCACCCGAGGCGACCTGGCTGCCGTCCGGCGCCGCCGACCCGCGCTTCAGCGCGCGCCTCGCCGACGTTCTGACCAGCCACGACGACGCGCTACTCGGTGGGTACGTCGCCGCCGGCGCGCTGCCCTACGACCGGCTCAGGACCGAGCTGGCCGTCCAGACCGGGCGGGCGCTGGTCCATCCGGTCTACTTCGGCTCGGCCATCACCGGCGCCGGAGTCAACAGCCTGACCGCCGGGCTGGCGACGCTGCTGCCGGCCGCCGCCGGCCCGGAGTGCGGTCCAGGCAGCGGCACGGTGTTCAAGGTGGAGCGAGGGCCTGCCGGCGAGAAGATCGCCTACGTACGGATGTTCACCGGCACCCTGGCCGCCAGGGAGCCGGTGCGATACGGCACCGGCCAGACCGCGAAGGTCACCGCGATCAGCGTGCTCGACGGCGGCCCGGCGACGCCGAGCGCCACGGCGCGCGCGGGCCAGATCGCCAAGATATGGGGCCTTCCCGCCGTCGGAGTCGGTGACCGAGTCGGCCCCGGTGCCGACCTCGAGCCGCGCCGGTACTTCGCGCCGCCCACCCTGGAGACCGTCGTTACCCCCCTCCGCGTCGCCGATCGCCCGGCCCTGCACGTAGCGCTCACCCAGCTCGCCGAGCAAGACCCGCTCATCCGCCTGCGCGCGGATGACCTCCGGCACGCCACGACGCTTTCCCTCTACGGCGAGGTACAGCAAGAGGTCATCCGGGCCACTCTGGCCAGCGACTATGGCATCGACGTGCGCATGACGGAGCCGACGACGATCTGCGTGGAGCGGCTGCTCGGGACCGGGCAGGCGGCGGAGTTCATGGCCGCCGGTGACAACCCGTTCCTGGCCACCCTCGGGCTGCGCGTGCAGCCGGGACCGGCTGGCTCGGGCGTGCGGTTCGGGCTCGAGGTCGAACTCGGCTCCCTGCCGCTGGCTTTCATCAGGGCGGTAGAAGAGACGGTCCGGATGGCGCTCGGCGAAGGCCTGCGCGGCTGGCAGGTCATCGACTGCGCGGTCACGTTGACCCACTCCGGGTACACGCCGCCCCCGCCCACGGGCTGGAGCGTGCTCTCGAGCTCGGCCAGCGACTTCCGCAACCTGACGCCGCTGGTGCTGATGACCGCGCTGCGCCAGGCCGGGACCGTCGTCTGCGAGCCGGTCGCCAGCGTCCGGCTGGAGATTCCCGAGCCCAGCCTGCGCGCGGTGCTGACCGCGCTGGCCCGGCTCGGCGCGGCCGGACAGGCGCCGGCGCGCGGCGCCGCCGGGTACGTCGTCCGGTGCGAGCTCCCGGCCGGCAGCGTGCGCGCGCTCCGCCAGCAGCTTCCGGGCCTGACCGGCGGCGACGGCCTGCTTGAGGCCGACTTCGCGCGCTACCAGCCCGCCCGCGATCCGGTGCCAGCCCGCGCCAGGACCGACCGCAACCCGCTCGACCGCAGCGAGTACCTGCGCCGCGTCCGGCGGCCCGGCCAGCCCTGAGTCTGTCCGACGACTCGCGGCCGGAGTAGCTTGACTGCGCAGTGATGCCGCGCGGGAAGGACTCACGATGAGCCAGAATGCCTACGTCATCGTCGGGGCGAGCCTTGCTGGTGCCAAGGCCGCGGAGACGCTGCGAGCCGAGGAATTCGCCGGTCCCGTCGTGCTGATGGGCGCGGAGGCCGAGCTGCCGTACGAGCGGCCGCCGCTGTCCAAGGAGTACCTGCAGGGCAAGTCGCCGCGCGAGAAGATCTACGTGCACCCGGAGGAGTGGTACCGCGAGCACGACGTCGAGCTGCGGCGTGGCGTGGCCGTGACGGAGATCGACCGGGCCGCGCACCAGGTGACCCTCGCCGACGGCAGCGTGCAGCCCTACGGGAAGCTGCTGCTAGCCACCGGGTCAGCACCGCGACGGCTCCCGGTGCCGGGCGCCGACCAGGACGGCGTGGTCTACCTGCGGACTGCCGGCGACAGCGACCGGATCAAGGCTGCGCTCGAGTCGGCAGCGCGGGTGGCAGTCATCGGCGCGGGCTGGATCGGGCTGGAGACCGCCGCCGCGGCGCGGATCGCGGGCGCCGACGTGACCGTGCTGGAGGCCGCAAAGCTGCCGCTGCTTCGGGTACTCGGGCCCGAGGCCGCGCAGGTGTTCGCCGACCTGCACCGCGACCACGGCGTCGACCTGCGCCTCCGGATCGGCGTCGCGGAGATCACCGGGACGGCGGGGCGGGCCAGCGGCGTGCGGCTGACCGACGGCACGCAGGTCGACACCGACCTCGTCATCGTCGGCGTTGGTATCTCGCCGAACACCCAGCTCGCCGACGCCGCCGGGCTGCAGGTAGCCGACGGCATCGTGGTCGGTGCCGACCTTCGCACGAGCGATCCCGACATCTACGCGGCCGGCGACGTCGCCAGCGCGTTCCATCCGCTGCTGGGCAAGCACATCCGGGTCGAGCACTGGGCCAACGCGCTGCACCAGCCGCAGGCGGCCGCCCGGTCGATGCTCGGTCATCCGGTGAGCTACGAGCGCGTGCCGTACTTCTACACCGACCAGTACGACCTTGGCATGGAGTACTCCGGCTACGCGGAGCCCGGCGGCTACGCGCGGGTGGTGTTCCGCGGCGACACTGCCGGGCGGGAGTTCATCGCGTTCTGGATCGACTCCGGTGGCCGGGTGCTCGCGGGCATGAACGTCAACGTCTGGGACGTCACTGATGCCATCCAGGCGCTGGTCCGGTCGGGCAGGCCAGTCGATCCGGACGCGCTCAGCGACCCGGCCGTCGACCTGGCGGGGCTCGCCTAGCCTTGGCCTAGCCTAGCTCACAGGCCCGCTGACCTGGCAACCTGCGGGGCCAGGCTGCCATCGCGCGCTCCGGCGCCTGGTTGCTGGCGTCGGGCTGGCAGGTCCGCAGCCGCGGCCCGGTCATCACGAAGCCAGCTCCGCCGCGTCCTCGTCGACCAGCGCCCGACCAGTGCCCGGGCTGCGGCCGGGCTGCGGCCGTCGCCGGCGGCTGGCCGGGGAACGTCCCGCCCGGCAATCTTCTCGGTAGTCGTCGAAGATCGATCTCACGGTCGGCTATCAGTGCCACCATTGCCACTAGGCCAAGCCCTTGGCTTCAGCGCGTGCTGCGCGACGTTAACGTCGGTGTCACAGCTGAAAGAAACTTGAAGATCATGCTGTTGAGCTGAATGCTGACTGTTGATCGGTTACCCCGCAAGCAAGGAGACGGCGGCTTAGCCCGATGGAAAAGGCGATCCTGTTCGCATTGGCGGCGAGCCTGTGCACGGCAACCTCCTCGCTGTGCCAGCGGCTTGGCGCCAGGACGACGGAGCAGCAGGCAGCCAGGCTGGATGTCTGGCTCGTCTTCCGGCTTGCCCGGCACCCGATCTGGCTGACCGGCATCGCCAGCATGATCCTGGGATTCGTGTTCCAGCTCGCGGCCCTGCACTACGGGCCGCTGGCGCTCGTCCAGCCGATCCTGGCCCTGGAGCTGCTGTTCGTATTCGGGTACATGGCGATACTCGGGAACCGGATGGTGAAGCGACGCGACTGGCTAGCAGCGGCCGCGATGTGCGCGGGACTCGCCGTGTTCCTGTTCGCGGCCTCGCCGTCGGGTGGCCGCCAGCACGCTCCCGCCTATCTGTGGCTGCTGGCCGGCCTGGTTACCCTCGGCGTCGTGCTGGCCGGGCTGGCGCTGGCCTTCGGGCTCGGCCGGCGACCGTCGGCATCCGGATCGCACCGCGCCGCCATCCTCGGGGCTGCCACCGGGATTGCCTGGGGGTTTGTCGCCGCGGTGATCAAGGAGTTCAGCTCGCACCTGAGCGGCGGCCCGGCCGCGATCTTCACGAACTGGTCGGTGTACGTCCTGATCGGGGCCGGCGCGGTAAGCCTGCTGCTCGCCTCGCACGCGCTCGCCGCCGGCCCGCTGGCCGCGTCCCAGCCGGGATTCACCATCCTCGACCCGCTATCGGCGAGCCTGCTAGGCCTGTTCCTGTTCGGCGAGCACTTCCAGACCGCGACCGAGGACCTGGCGCTCGAAGCGCTGGCGCTCGCGCTGATCGTCGCGGGCGTCTCGGCGCTGAGCCACAGCCACCTGATCCAGGGCGAGCAAGACGCGGAAGCGTCCGAGCCGACGATGGCCAGGCACGGCGCGACCGCGACCGCCGGTCCTGGCGGCCAGCAGCTCACGGGTACACAGCACCTGACCGGCACGCAGCACCTGACCGGCACGCAGCACCTGCCCAAGACACAGCCGGGCGATGGCACGCGCCGGGGCACCAGCTAGTCACCACGCCGTGCCGCGGGGTTCGGCCGGGCTCGCGGCCCGCGGCGTCAGCGAGCGAGCCATGAGCGCCGTCCCGCTGAGTGCAGCGACGATCGATGACCTGGCCCGGCGCGTCGCCGTGCCCGGCTACGACCGGACCGGTCTGCAGGTGGGCATCGTGCACTTCGGCGCGGGGGCGTTCCACCGCTCGCACCAGGCGATGTACCTCGACAGGCTGATGTCGGCGGGGCAGGCCAGGGACTGGGCCGCGGTGGACGTGCTGGCGACGGACCGGCCCAAGCGAGCGGCGTTCCGGTCGCAGGACGGGCTGTACACCCTGCTGGTCAAGCAGCCGGCGGCACCATCGCACCGCAGGTGATCGGCTCCCTGACGGAGTACCTCTTCGGGCCCGACCAGCCCGGCGAAGTCCTGGACCGGCTCACCGACCCCCGCACCAGAATCGTCTCGCTGACCATCACCGAGGGCGGCTATCACCTGCGGCACGCCACCGGCGAGTTTGACGCTGCCAGCCCGGCCGTGCGGCACGATCTGGTACCTGGCGCGGTGCCCAGGACCGTGTTCGGCTTCATCGTCGCCGCGCTGCGCCGCCGGCAGCACGGCGGCGTGCCGCCCTTCACGGTGGTGTCCTGCGACAACATCGAAGGGAACGGGCACGTGGCCCGGTCGGTCCTCGGCACGTTCGCCGACCTCGCCGAGCCCGGGCTGGGCGACTGGCTGCGGGACGCGGTCGCGTTCCCGAATTCGATGGTCGACCGCATCACGCCGACGACGACCCCGGCCGACGTCGCCCGGCTCGCCGAGGAGTTCGGCGTGGCGGACGCCTGGCCGGTGGTCTGCGAGCCGTACGTCCAGTGGGTGCTGGAGGACGACTTCCCGGCCGGCCGGCCGCGGTGGCAGAACTGCGGCGTGCGGCTGGTCAGCGACGTGCGGCCGGATGAGCTGATGAAGCTGCGGCTGCTCAACGCCGGTCACCAGGCGCTGGCGTATCCGGCCGCGCTGGCCGGGTACCGCTACGTCCACGAGGCCGCGGCCGATCCGGTCATCGCCGCGTTCGTGACGGACTACCTGCAGCTCGAGGCCCGGCCCACGGTGCCGGACGTGCCGGGTGTCGACCTCGACGACTATGTGACCGAGCTGCTCGCCCGGTTTGCCAGCCCGGCGATCCTGGACACGGTCGCCCGGCTCTGCGCGGGCGGGTCGGACAAGATTCCCAGGTGGGTACTGCCCGTGGTCAGGCAGAACCTCGCGGCCGGGCGCCCGGTCACAATGGCCGCGGCGCTGATCGCGAGCTGGGCCAGGTACGCGGAGGGGACGGACGAGGCCGGCCGGCCGATCGAGGTCGTCGACGCGCTGCGCGACGAGCTGACCAGCCGTGCCAGGCAGCAGCACACCGACCGCCTCAGCTTCGTCGCGAACGAGCGCGTCTTCGGTGACCTCGCCCGCCAGCCCGCCTTCGCCGAGCCGTATGCCCGCGCGCTCGACTCCTTCCGTCGGCTCGGCGCCAGGCAGACGCTGGCGCAAGTCAGCCGGTAGCGCCGCCCGCGCCAGCCGCGCTGGCCCTCCCCCGCTGCTAGCCGCCGGCCATGGCGCCGACGATCAGGTAAGGCTCGGCGCCAGCCGAGACCGCGTCGGGCAGCGGGGCGTCCAGATCCTCATGCGAGAGGTCCTCCTCGCACGCGAAGAACCGGATGAATGCCCGCCGTCGCTTGCTGTCGTGGTCCCGGATCGTCCCGCGCAGCATCGGGTAGGCCGCCTCCAGCGCGTCCAGCACCGAGCGCTGCGTGATCTCGCCCGCAATGGCCAGCTTCAGCTCACCGTCGATGCTGGCGAGCCGCCGCAGGTGCGAGGGCAGGATGACCCGGATCATGCACCTTCCCCCGTCACGATAGCGTCTGTACCTCAACCGACAGAACCGCTGGCAGGTCCCGGACGATCGGCGCCCAGGTGTCGCCGGCGTCGGCGGACCCGTAGACCTGGCCGCCGGTGGTGCCGAAATACACCCCGCAGTCCTCGAGCGAGTCGACCGCCATCGCGTCGCGCAACACGTTGACGTAGCAGTGCTGCTGCGGCAGGCCCTCGGTCAGCGGCTCCCACTCGTAGCCGCCGGCCCGGCTCCGGTACACGCGCAACTGGCCGTCCGGCGGGTAGTGCAGCGAGTCGCTGGTGATCGGCACCACGTAGAGTGTGTCGGGCTCGTGCGCGTGCACGTCGATCGGAAACCCGAAGTCAGTCGGCAGGTTGCCGCTGATCTCCTGCCACGACTCCCCGGCGTCGTCGCTGCGCATGACGTCCCAGTGCTTCTGCATGAACAGCACCGACGGCCGGGAGGGATGCATCGCGATCCGGTGCACGCAGTGGCCGACCTCGGCGTCCTCGTCGGGAATACCCTCCGAGCGCAGGCCCCGATTTATCGGCCGCCAGGTCTGGCCAGCGTCGTCCGACCGGAACGCGCCCGCAGCCGAGATCGCCGCGAACATGCGGCCTCGGGTAGCGGGGTCAAGGATGATGGTGTGCAGGCACATGCCGCCGGCGCCCGGCTGCCAGGATGAGCCGGTGTCGTGGCCGCGCAGGCCGGGCAGTTCCAGCCAGTTCTCGCCACCGTCGGTAGACCTGAACAGGCCCGCGTCCTCCACCCCGGCGAACACGGTGTCCGGGTCATCCAGCGACGGCTCGAGGTGCCAGACGCGCTCGAACTCCCATGGATGCGGGGTGCCGTCGTACCACTGGTGGGTGCCGGGCGTGCCCGCGTAGCTGAACTTGTTGCCGACCGGCCCCCAGGTGGCCCCGCCATCGTCGGAGCGCTGGATCACCTGGCCCGACCAGCCGCTGGTCTGCGAGGCATAGAGCCGGCTGGGGTCCGCCGGCGATCCCTTGAGGTGATAGATCTCCCAGCCAGCGAAGTGCGGCCCGCTCACCTCCCAGCTGCGGCGCGTCCCGTCCGAGCTCAGCACGAACGCACCCTTGCGCGTGCCCACTAGTACCCGTACGCCAGCCATAGTCGTTCCTTCCCACGGGTGCTTTGCCGCGCCCGTCACGCTCGCCCTGCCATCGTCCCGCCGGGCCACCACCGCCGCCACCGGTCTGGCTGAACGGACTGAGCTCCGCCGGGCGGGTACGGACGCTGGATACCCGCCTCATAGGTACGACGAACGGGGCGGCCAGAAATAGACGCGCCGGCGCGATCGGCCCGCCTCGCCGTCCCCGACTTGGCTCCATGAGTGCGCACAGGGAGGTGGTGGATGCGGCTGAGCCGTCATCGAGGTCGGTGGGCAGGGGTTCGGCGGCGTTGATGACCTGGTTTGTGGCCTGTCGGTCGATGGTGCGGAAGCGAAGGGCGGTACGGTCTGCTGGCTGCTTCCGACGCCGATATCGTCAGCGAACTGCGGGCGCGCGTGCCGCTCAGCCGAAGGTTCCTGCCCAGTGGCTGTCCCAGAACGAGGACCGCTGGCTGCCGTCGACGTCCGTGAAGCCATACTCTCGGGCAAGCGCGGGTGTAGTGAGGACAGAACCCGACTTAGCGAGCACATCGCTGTCTGCCGCGAGCGCGGCCACGGCTCGGCCTGCGAACTCGGCAGATTCCGTCATGGCAGCCTGGTCCGGGCTCAGATTCATACGCTCAAGGCGCATGAACCCGGGTGAGACGGCCACACACGCCACCGCGTGCGGCCGAAGGTCGTCCGCCATCTGCTCGGTGAGCTTGTTCGTCCCGCTCTTGACGACCTCGTAGAAGGCGTGGCCGTGCGGACGGTCCAGCACCCAGGTGATGTTGACTATCAGGCCTTTTCTCGCCTCGATCATCGATGGGGCTGCCAGATACGAGGCGTAGGCCGTCGCGCGAAGACCGCCGCTGAACATCAGGTCCCAGTGGCGCCACTCGATCTGCCAGAACGCGAGAGCTGGATCAGGCCCGATCTCGTAGCCGCTCCACGCGTTGTTGACGAGCAGGTCCAACCCCCCCTGCTCATCGTCGATGCGGGCGAATACGTCCCGCACCTGTGCGTCGTCCGTATGGTCGCAGCGGACTGCGATTCCTCTGCCGCCGCGCGCGGTCACCTCATCGGCGGTCTCATCGATCGTGCCCGGCCGCCCCAACGTCGTCGGCTCGCCTCTGACGCTCCGGCCGGTAACGTAAACCGTCGCGCCTTCCTCGCCAAGCACAACGGCGATTCCCTTGCCGCAGCCCCGGCTCGCGCCAGTGACGAGCGCGACTCGACCGCTGAGTCGACCCATAAGGGTGAATCATACTGAAGGCTGTTGTCCGGCGAGCACATGGTTCATTCGGCCGCGCGTTCAGGCTGTTCAACCATCCGGGAAGGCGCTGCGGTGAGTCGCGGTAAGTGCCGGGCTCGCTCTCGCCGCCGCGGTCGCCGGGTTGGGGCTGCCGCGCCGCGGGCGCGCCAGCCGTCTGCGCTGCCGAGGCCCCGACCAAAGAGCGCGCCGCAACTGCGGTGACCGACCGTCAATCTCGCCGCACCCGGCCCGTCATTGCCAGACTTGCTTATATGAGCTAAACTCAGCTCATGCAAGCAACCGCGCAGTCCGGCGCGGGCGCGCGGCGGACGTTCACCGACACGGCCAGGCGCGCTCAGATCGTCCGCGCCGCCACCGGCACGATTGCCGAGCTCGGGTACCGGAACGCTTCGTTCGCGCAGATCGCGAAGCGGGCCGGGCTGTCCAGCACCGGTCTTATCTCGTACCACTTCGACAGCCGCAATGAGCTGATCGGGCAGGTGGTCGCGGACATCCTCGCCGCCATCGGGGCGCACATGTCGCAGCGCATGGCGCATGTCTCGTCGGCAACCGAGGCGCTGCGCACGTACATCGAGGCCAACGCCGAGTTCACCGGCTCGCACCGCGAGGAGATGACGGCGCTGCTGGAGATCTTCCTGGGCGGTGGGTTCCGGTACGACGCCACGAGCGAGCACGCGGCGCTCGCGCCCATCGAGGGCATCCTGCGCGAGGGCCAGCGCAGCGGCGAGTTCCGCGGCTTTGACCCGAAGGTGATGGCCACGCTGATCCAGCGCTCGGTCGACGGCCTGCCGTTCCTGCTCGCCGCGGAGCCCGATGTAGACCCGCGCCGGTACGGTGCCGAGGCTGCGACCGCGTTCTACCTGGCCACCAGGGCCGAGCCGATATGATCCGGCGACCACAGGCGACCCTGGCGCCTGCCGCGGACCAGGCGCCAGCGGCCGGCGGCGGCGACCGGAGTGCCGAGCCGGCCAGACCGGCCCGCCAGGTCGCGCAGCTTGTCGTGGACATCGCCGCGCCGGTCGGGCTGTACTACGCGCTGCACGCCGCCGGCGCGTCGAACCTGGTCGCGCTCAGCGTCGGCGCCATCCCGCCCGCCGCGGGGGCGGTGTGGTCGGTGGCCACTAGGCGCCGCGCCGACCCGGTAGCGCTGCTTGTCCTGGTAACGATCGTCATCTCGGTGTGCCTCTCGGTTGTCGTCCGCGACCCTCGGTTCCTGCTCGCCAGGGACGGTCTGGTCACCGGCGTATGGAGCGCGTGGTTCCTGGCCAGCGCGCGCACCGGCCGGCCAGCCGCACTCGTGTTTGCCCGGCCGCTGATGGAGGGCCGCCGGGTCTTCGCTGCTGGGTCGTGGGACGGGCTGTGGGCGGAGTCCGCCGCGTTCCGCCGGATCTGGCGTACGTCCACCGTGATCTGGGCAGCCGCGCTGCTGGCCGACGCCGTTGCGCGGGTGGTCATGGCCTACGCGCTCCCGGTGACCGTGGTGCCCGGCCTCAGCGGCGCGCTATGGCCAGTCACGTTCCTGGTGATCCAGATCGTGACGAACATCTATTACACGCGGGCCGGGCTCTACCGGATCCTCGGCGCACGCTGGCTGGACCGCCCCCGGCGGAGCTGACAACAGGTCCGAGGCGCGCAACCGTGCCCGTCGCTTGCGGTGGTCCCGAAGTTATCGCGGGACCAGCCGGACGATCGGGAGCTCCCGGTCCGTCTTCTGCTGATACTGCGCGAACCGGGGCGCGGCGGCGATAATCTGCTGCCACGCTTCCGCGCGCTGTGTCCCATGGAGTTGCTCGGCGGCCACCGCCACCGTGCGGCCCCGGACCTCGATCTGGACCTCGTCCGGGTGAGCGGCGATGTTGTGATACCAGGCTGGGTTGCTCACAGCGCCTGCTGCGGACGCCACGATCAGCCAGCTGCCGTCTGGACCAGGAAACCAGCCAACCGGATTCGTTCGCTTGAGCCCGCTCTTCCGGCCGATGGTCGTGAGGACCAGGGCGTTCATGCCCATGAACGTGCCGCCGCGCTTGCGCCGCACGCGCCGGGACATGAGCGTGTTCAGCTGCCGTGGCACCCACCCTCCCGGCTGGCGGGCGCCGCGGGTTCCGGCGGGTGTGTCGAAGCTCATGGGACCTCTCCCTGGTTATGCCCGCGGCGTCCGGTGAGGGCAGGCGGCTCGCCTCGCTGCACCGAGAAATTCCTGAGCCTCTCCAGCCCGGCCGCGGCGACTGTCACCCACCATGGCACAGGCGGCGAGGACAGCAGAGCGCGATGCACAGTTGCCGCAAGCCAGGATCACCTGCGGTGGGCGCAGGCTACGCTGGGCTCCCGCCCACGCCGACAGCGAATGGACCTACCTGCCACGGCAGCCCGCGCGCACAGCGCCGGTCAGGCGAGCCAGACATGAGCATGAAGAACTGGGCTGGCGGCGCGTCTACCTGAGCCGCTAGGGGCCGCGGTCAGCGCTGGGCGTAGTCCGCGAACCCCTGCCAGTCGATCACGACGCAAGCCTCGTTGCCGATGACCCACGCGTCATGGCCCGCCGGCATGATGGCGAAGTCTCCCTGGCCGTACTCCATCTCGTCCCCGTCGTCCGTCACGACTTTCATCTTGCCGGAGACGAAGTAGCCCATATGGGCAGCCTGGCAGCTCTCGGTACTGGCGATCGGCTTGACGTGCTCTGACCACCGCCAGCCCGGCAGGAAGGTGGCCCGGCCCACGCCGCCCTCTTCCATGTTCACCAGCTGGAGCTGGCCGGTGCCGCCGAGGAACTCCCGCGTTTCCTCGGGCGAATCTAGGCTCATCCTGACTAGTCCGGTCATCTTGGCCCTCCCCCGATGGTCCTCGATACTTCCTCTACCCCTTTGCGGCGCTCAAGTCCCGCTCGGGCAGCCTCAGGACTCGGGCTGATACCAGGGCGTGAGCCGTGGCTGGTAGCGCGTCGAGAGCTGCAGGATGATGACCGAGATGGCCGCGATGAACACCACGGGAACGAACATGTCAGCCGTCTGGTAGTTGTTGCTGAAGACGTCGATCATGCCGCCGAGTCCGGTCTGGCTGGACAGTACCTCGGAGATGATGACGCCGATCCAGGACACCGAGAACGCGAGGCGCGCGCCCGCCACCATGAACGGCGTAGCAGCCGGGATCACGATCGTCCGCAAGATCGTCCGCTGCGAGGCGCAGAAGCCACGCCCAGTGTCGATGTACTCGGGGTCGATGCCCTTGACCCCCTGCATCGTATTGATGATCACGGGGAAGATCGCCGACACCGTCACGTACGCCAGGCCGAAGTAGAAGCCGAATCCGAGCCAGACCACCATCAGGGGAACGAAGACCACGTGCGGCAGCGCGTACAGGAACGACACGTAGGGGTCGGTGACGTTCTCGAACCACCGGAACCGACCCATGGCCAGGCCGAGCGGGATGCCTAGCGCCACCGACAGCCCGAACCCGGCGGCCAGCAGCGCGAGGCTGTTGAGCAGTGGCTTGAAGATCTGGTGGTTCACAACCGTCAGCTGGTAGGCGGCGTCCGCTACCGAGACGGGCGAGGGCAGCACGGCGCGGCTGATGCTCCGCGAGGCCAGCTGCCAGTAGCCAAGGATGACTGCGAGCACGACGATCCGGATCAGCCAAGCTCCCGCCGGGCCACGGATCCACCGCGCGGGCCGGGATCCTGCGCTGGCCGCTGGCCGGGCCGCCCAGCGCCGGATCATCCGCGCCGCGCCACCAGCCAGCCCGCCGATGCGCGAGCGCGTCACCGTTCGGAGCGCGGGGAGCACCGGCTTCCGGCGTGGCACCCGCCGCGGCCCCGTGAACTGGCGCTTGCGCAGCCACGGCTGGGTGCACCAGCGCTCAACCACGCGCAGCACGATCGAGCACAGGATGCTGAAGATGCCGAGCGCGATGACGACGACAAAGAACTGGCCGAGCAACAGTTCCTGGATGAACTTCGTCAGCAGATAACCCATGCCGACCGCGGATGCCTCGATCTCGATGACGACGGCGCCGATCATGGCGTGCCCGAAGCCGATCCGGAGGCCCGCGAAGATGTAGCGCAGGCTGGCAGGGAAGATGATGGCGGTCAGCCGCTTCCACGGGCGCGCCACGAAGCACCTGCCCACATCCTCCAGAGCCGGGTCGATCCGGGACGCACCGGTGAACGTGTTGACGATGATGGCGAAGATCCCGAACAGCACCACGCCCGAGACACGCAGCGGGAACGAGACGCCGAATATGATGATCATGATCGGGATCAGCGCCAGCATCGGCATCGAGTAGAGGATCAGCACGTACGGCTCGAGCGCCACCCGGACGACCCTGATTCGCGCCATCGCCAGGCCAACGGGTACCCCGACGAGGATCGAGATGCCCAACCCGATCCCGAAGCTCGCCAGCGTCTCCCCGAACGCCGGGAGCACCTGGCTGAGCAATGAATTGCCGGTGGCACGCCCGATCGCACCCGGCGACGACATGGAGTACGGGAAATGGGAGCCGATCAGCTGCCACGCGGCGAGTACGACAAGCACGGACAGGACTCGCTGGACCATGGGCCTGCCGAGCCAGCGCCGCCAGCCAGCCGGCTCCCGCTGGTGCTCCCCCGAATGGGCGGCGGCCATCGCAGGTGAGGCCGGGCTGCCGCTCTTGATGCTCACCATCGGCTACCGGCTCTCGGCCGGCTCGGCCTGCCCCGCCTGCTCCGCCTGCTCCGCCTGCTCCGCCTGCTCCGCCTGCAACTGGTCCCAGATTTGCGACCGCAGCTCGCTGT
>JBOHCP010000047.1:0-14268 GCA_050698875.1 Streptosporangiaceae bacterium
CCTATAATCGAGCAATATATATAGAAACAGGAGGAAAAAATGACAACTATCCACCAGAGGCAGGTCGAACAGAACAAGCGGCCGGACCCCGTCGGGCAGCTGGCGTGGCTGTGGCGGTCCTATGATCATCCGAAGCTGTCCGGGCTGGCCAGCGTCGTGAAGAGCCTGAACGAGCACGCCCGTCTGATAGCGGGCAATCCGGGCGCTCAGGTGCCCGGCTGGCCGGGAGAGCCGGGAGCCGAGTGGATCGCGCCTGCCATCGCGCAGGCCGTCGCCGAGTACCGCGGCGAGCGGGCACCGACGCCGGAGGCCGTGGCCGGGCAGTCAGCACGGCTGGCTGCCGTCGAGGAGCAGCTGCGGCTCGTGCTCACCGGCCAGGCGATGATCATGACGGCGCTCGGCATCGGGCCGCTGGAGGCATCTGAGCCGGCCGGGTCCGACACTGAGCTGGCTAACCAGATAGCCGGGAGCATCGGCGGCATCCCGGTCGTCCGCAGCCTCAGCCAGCAGGTCACGGCGCTGGACTGGCCGGGCTGGTACGCCGAGGCTGACCACACCGCGGTCGAGGCCGACGGTGCCTGAGCCGTTCAAGCTCACCCGCCGCGAGCAGTACGAGCAGCAGGTCCGCGATGCCCGGCTCATGAGGGCAGCCGGGCTGACAAGGGAGCAGATCGCGGACAGGATGTGCCTGTCACCGCGCACCATCCATGGGTATCTTCAGGCTGGCGCGCTGACCACAGCGCCCGAGCGCTGGAAGCGTTATGCCGAGCGCAAGAAGGCGGCTAAGCTGGCGTTGACAGCAAAGGGAGAAGATCATGGACCAGAAGACACGTGAGGACGGCTACGCGGCCTCAGGAAAGCCGCTGACAGCAGCCCAGCTGCGGCGCAGCCGCCACAAGCTGAACCACCAGCTGCGGGCTGCAGGGCTCACACAGGCTCAGGCAGAGGCTGCAGCGCTTGACTCGCCGTCATCAAGGAGCCCGGAATGACCGCCCTGAGGAAGGCCATCGTCACGCTCGAAGTCGTCTTCGACGTCACCGACAAGCAGACCGAGGGCCAGATGCTCGACATGGCGGCTGATCTCCTGAAGGAGATCGACGTCGAGCCCGAGCTGCGTGCGCTCGGTGCCACCTGCAAGATCAGCGTGCTGTCCAGCCACGTGCGGACGGTCAGTGAGGGATAGGATCGCTGTGAGCTGCAACTGGAGCATCCGGCCGTTCTCCAACGACACGCAGGTCGACTGCGCCAAGCGCGAGCACCTTGAGCTGACCGATCCTGAGCACCAGGCCGTGCTGCGTGACTACGCTTATCCCGGCTCGTCCACGATCATCACCTGGCTGGCCGGCGACCGGCGCGAGTTCAGCGGCAGCTGGCCCGGCTACTGCACGAAGCTCGGCCTCCACCAGCTCAGCAGCTGCAAGCTCCCGGCCGGGCACGGCGGACGGTGCGCGCCATGACGCTGCTGCAGGTCATCCAGGTGTACACCACCGGCACTGGTAGCAGCGCCACCGCGGACTGGGCCTGGCAGTGGCGCAAGTACCGGCGCGCAGTGCGCCGTTACCGGGCGAGCCAGTCGTGAGCCACCCGTTCCCGGACATCAGCATGCTGGCCGGCCTGCAGCAGGCTGCCCAGGCGCACCAGCAGCAGCGGCTGGCTGAGATGGCGGCTGAGCTGGACGTGACCGCCCGCAGGACGGCGTTCTACTGGGCCGCGTTCGTCTGCACCTGCTCGCTCGCCTGGGACCGTATGGTGGTAACAGGCGTTGACAGTGCCTGCCCGGTACACACGGGCGTCATGCTGCACTACAAGACCGGCGAGGTGGTGATGTAGGTGGACGGTGACATGTTCCGCGGCCTCGGCTGCCTGATCTGCGGGCTGCTCTGGACGGCGTGCCTGTCCCTGCTCGGGCTGCTGCTGCTGCTCGGCTGCCTGATAGCGGCTGGCGTGCTGTGAACACCATCAGAGTGAGCGACTCGGTCTGCGAGTACTGCCAGCGAACCGACGTCCACGAGCCGCTGTGCGCGGTCAACCTCCGGTTCCTGCGCTCGATGGCCGAGAACCTCGACCGCGACATAGCCAGGCTGTCCAGGCGGCACGAGCGGCTGGCAGCAGGGCTTGCCGATGTGCACGAGGCCGTGCTCGCGAGCCCGGCGAGGTTGTGCCCGAATTGCGGCAAGGCCCGGCCCCCGACCGGCGGGGCGTTCTGCAACGGCTACTGCGAGTCTGAGTGGCGTCGCGAGCGGCAGGGCGAGGTGATCCGGTGACGGGCCGTGTCATCAGCTACGGCAAGGGCCACGTAGTGGCCGGCGGCGAGACGTTCCCGGTTTCTGACGTGGTCATCGCGCAGGGCAAGATCTGGGTAACGTTCCGGATCACCGGCCCGCACAAGGCGCTGAGCGGCCCGATCACCGTGTTCGGTGCCGACGGCATCGGCGTCTGGCAGGGCAGGCCATTCGACACCGGCCCCGTGCCGCGCGGCGCTGTCTGGCGGTTCGACTACAGCCTGACGCTGAAAGAGATCTACGGTGCCAACGATGGCGAGCCCATGCCGGTGGTGATCGAGCATGGCTGATGCCGTGCTGTACGAGCCCGAGACCCAGCTCCGGCTGTTCGGCTGGGCGATCGACGGTGACATTGACGAGCCGTCTGCCTACGTCGCCGAGGGCTACAGCTGGGAGAACGCCCGGCTGTTCTGGGACCATGACCAGCGCTGAGTACAGCAGTGGGTGGCCGGAACGGGATCCTTCCCTCGCGATCCCTGGCACACTCGTGAGGGCAGCCTGCGGCTGCGAGTTCTGGAACCAGGCGCTGCCCGGTACGGTTGTCAGCACCGCGTTCGGCGCGTCAGTATGGAGCCCGGCGGACGGCACCGAGTTCGTGATGCGGCCCTGCGATCCGGACTGCAGGTACTTCCGGTACGCCATGGACCGGATGGCAGAAAAGGGCAAGCCGGTCATCTACAAGGAGGAATGATCATGGGCTACGACCGCAAGTACGGCCGGGTTATCGCCGAGCACGGCGACATCCCCGATGACGAGCCGGTCATCGTGTTCCGGGCTCGCGACGTTACGATCACCAAGTTGCTCAGCTACTACCTGATGCTCTGCGCCAAGGCAGGCTCGCCCGTGCGGCACCTGGACATCATCATCGGCACCATGTTCCACTTCCGCCGCTGGCAGGAAGAGCACCCTGACCGCGTCAGGGTGCCTGACAGCGCGCGCAGCCGCGGGCGGGTGCATGACCAGTTCCGTGAGGGCACCGGCACGATGCAGCAGGAGGAGTGGTGAGCGCGGCAGTCAGGTTCGATGGCGAGCTGCCCCCGGCTGGCGGCCTTGGCTGGTGCGCGCTGTGCGCGGCCCTGTACAAGGGCTTCGCGCTCACCTCGCCGCAGCTGGAGCCGAAGATCCAGGCCGCGCTGCGGTCCGAGCAGGCCGAGGTCATGCTGAGCATGACCAGGACGCCGATGCCGGGAGCCCCGGCGCTGCAGGAGGCCGTCTGCCTCTCGCTGGTTGAGCTGCCCGCGGCCAGCGGCAACGCCACCGTGCTCGCGCCCACCTGCTGGTCGCACCTGCGCGGCCTGAAGATCAGCTCCATCGCGGTTGCGACCGGCGCGATCCCGATGCTCGGCGGCAAGAGCGGGTAAGGTGATGACAGCGACTGGAGGGAGAAGATCATGGACAGGATAGAAGTGCACCCGATGACCGTGCGCGGGCAGGAGTACGCGGTCAGCGTTGACGGCCTGGGCCAGTTTCACGCCCAGCACAACTCCCGTGACATCATCGCGATCACCCGAGATGCCCTGGGCAAGAGGCTGACGGACCTGACAAAGACGGCGCAGACCAGGGCGCTGAGGACCAGTGACGAAGTCCTGCTCCTCAAACTGCGTCTCGTTCGCTGCGTAGTCGAACGCGACCGCGCCATCGCGGCCGTGGAAGACCGGGACCAGCAGATCGCGCAGCTGAAGGCCGAGCTGGATGCGACCAGGGGGCACCAACGTGGTGCACTTCTACGAGAACGCCCCGGTCACCAAGGCGATCGAGCGATGGTGCCGGCTGGCTAGGTGGCAGATGCTGTACACCAACGAGCCGGCCGGCACCATCGCCCGAGCGACCGATATCGGCCGCGAGTGGGTGAAGACAGCATCAGGAAACTGGGAGGAAACATGACCAACCCCGGCACAGGACCGGTCAACCCGACGTATATCTGGTTTGTCGACGTCACTACCGCCAACGCCAGCAGGATCCCGCTGGTATCAGGCGGGCTGCGTGCCTACTACGGCACCGGAGCAGGCATCGCTGAGACAGCTGCCCAGGTGGCCGCTGCGAAAGCGGCCGGCATGGGCATCGCGATGTACGACCAGACGCCGGCTCTGCTGGACTTCGCGTCCGGCGAGTTCCCGATGGCCGACATCGAGCTGTACGCGGGCACCGCGGCAGCCGCGCACAACGGCGTTGCAGCCCGGCAGGCACGCGGGCAGCAGTCCCTGCTGTACGTCAGCCAGGGCAACTGGTCGGCGCTGAAAGCGGCGCTGTCAAGTCCTCAGGGCGTCAGCTACGGCATCGCCAACTGGAGCTTGTCGCAGACCGCGGCCGAGGCGTTCCTCGCGGCCAGCCCGGACGTCGCGTTCGTCCAGTACGGCAACCTGGCGTCCAATCCGCTCACGCTGGTGCCGGGCACCAGCATGGACCTGACGACCGCGCAGGCCGACATCAACGTCGCCAAGTACAACTGGGCCGGGCAGTTCCTGGCCGGCGCGGTCGTGCCGCCGCCTGCGCTGCCGCCTGCGCTGCACCCGAGCGGGCTGCCTGTCTACGCCAACGGCTCGCGTACCCTGCAGTTCCTGGAGGGCCGCCCGGCCGCAGTGTGGATGCGCGGCACCGACGTGCTGTTCCTGCAGACGTTCATCGGAGCGCCGGCACCAGGCCAGCCGCCGCTGGAGAAGGACGGCGTCTACGGGCCGCTGACCGGCGAGGCCGTGAGCTGGTACGAGGGCATGCGCAAGATCATGCAGGAGAAGCCGTACGGCGTCGCCGGACCGGAGGTCTGGCACAACATCCTGGGGTAGCAGCCCTGTAATTACAAGCCCTGTAATTACAAGCCCTGTAATTACACAGAAGAGAGCCCCGGCCACCCCATCGGCGAGACCGGGGCTCTCGTCGTGCGAACGCTTGACCACCCGTTACCCGAACGTTAGGTTGCGTTGAAGTCAGGCGCTCTGATGACCGCATCAATTGCCCGCCAGCAGCGGCGATCAGGGCGCGAACTCCGGCATAAGGATAGCCGTGCGGCGAACCATCGCAGTAGTCCTGTCCGCGATCTTCTCGATGATGATCATTCCTCTTCTTTCCAGCTCAGCGCAGGCGTCGCCGTCGGTGACGGCTGAGATCAGCTCCGATCCTGCAGCCTCGGCCGTCTGCGAGCCGGCCTCCTGCCCGACCATGGGGCAGATCACGTACATGCTCTCGATCGCCCCGATCCCGCCGCCGGCTCCTCCGGCTCCTCCGACCTGGACGGTGGCCGCAGGCGACACGCTCAGCTCGATCGCGGGCAGGATCTGGGGCACCCCGAACGTGCAGAACTGGCCGTGGCTGTGGTGGGCGAACAAGGCTGCCGTGCCGGACCCGGACTCTCTGCACATCGGCCAGGTGCTCACCGAGCCAGATGATCCCGCAGTCCCCGGCTGGCTGCAGTCAGCTGCCGGTGCCGCGATGGGCAGCGTCGTGCTCACCAGCTCGGCACCGGCCGTAGAGGCCGGCGGCGACGTCAGCACCGAGGGCATGGCAGCGTTCGAGGCCTGCGTCATCCAGCGCGAGAGCGGCGGCAACCCGGCCATCGTGAACCAGTCGAGCGGCGCAGGCGGCCTGTTCCAGTTCCTGCCCAGTACCTGGGACAACTACGACGGCTACCCGAACGCCCAGAGCGCGCCGGTCTCCGTGCAGGAGGCCTACTTCGCGATCGAGTACGCCGCTGACGGCACAAGCCCGTGGGCACCGTACGACGGCTGCTAGGTTTGTCAGACCAACCAAGAGGTGCTGACAGCGTGTAGAGTGTGTCAGCGTCACAGGCCCGCCAGCCTGGCGAGGCCGCCCATCGCAGTCCTGAAGGGACAACCATGAAGCAGCTCGGCCGCAGGGCGCTTGCCCTGCTGGGCGCGCTCGCGGTGGCCGGGGGACTCACGTTCCTCGCTACCGGTGCCGCGTCCGCGTCCACCACGTACACCGCGGTGACGTCGCTGGCCAGCCGCCCGGACTCGGGCAACAACACCGACAACGGCGGCAACTGGGCCGTCGACACGCTCACCAGGACAGCCACCCTGGTAGACCTCGGTACCGACCCGCACCGTCCGGGCTTCGACACCTACTCGTTCGGCCTGAGTGACACCGGCACCTTCGTCACCGACACAGGGCTGGCCAGCAACCCCAACGGGCTGAACCCGCTGACGCTGATCGGCACTGACTCCGGCACCGTCAAGGGCTCCGGCACCTGGACCGAGTTCGACGTGCCGACCGGGGTTACCCCGAACCCGGCTGGCGTCCCTGCATCCCAGGACGGCGCGGGCACCCCGTCGAGTGACTGGCTTGCGTACTTCTTCAACGGCGTGAGCCCGAATCTCTGCCCAGGAACCGGGCTGGACTCGGTCCAGACTGATGAGGGCACCTGCGGCCAGGAGACGGTGTTCAGCTACCTGTACACCGACTGCAACGGCCACTGGCTGGATGCCAGCACCGACGCTGACGGCAGCGCAGTGGGCGTGACCGACGCCACTGACCTCGCCACCATCGGCGGGATCTCCGGCGCAGCCTGCCCGGTAGTCGCTCTCAGCCCCGCTCCGACGCCATCCGGATCGACCACCACGCCTCCGGTGGTCACCCCGTCTGGCGGCGT
The DNA here is from genome assembly GCA_050698875.1 of Streptosporangiaceae bacterium. Taxonomy (GTDB): domain Bacteria; phylum Actinomycetota; class Actinomycetes; order Streptosporangiales; family Streptosporangiaceae; genus JAJYUU01. The sequence goes on from JBOHCP010000047.1 coordinate 6,886, forward strand.
GGCGACTGGCGGCACGAATGGCCCGGTTAACAGCCCGTGGCTGCCCGTCGGCCTTGCCCTGCTCGGTGCCGGCGCTATCGGTGCCGTGACCTACAAGGTCCGCAGGAGCAGCTGACACCCATGAGACGGATCGTGCTGCTGGCAATCATCTGCGCCCTGATAGGCGGCGGCATCGCCACCGCCTGCGGGCTGAACCGGCATGCGCCGCCGTCTCTGCCACGGGTTCACGCGACGGCGAGGGCGCACTCCACTGAGGTGCCCTTGCCGTCGCCCCCGGCCGTGGCGGTGAGCAGGCCGGTCCGCATCGTAATCAGCTCGATCGGCGTCAGCGCGCCGGTCGAGGCTGTCGGGCTCTGCCCCGAGGCGGGCATGGACTGCAGCGGATCGCAGCAGGGCGGCCTCGCAGCGCCGCCGCTGTCTGACTCGAACCTCGCCGGCTGGTACGGCGGCTATCCGGGGCAGAGCGGCTTCCCCGTGGTTATCGACGGCCACGTCGACAACCCGGCCCCGGCTGTGTTCTGGAAGATCTCAGAAGGTGACCTCGGGACCGGTGCCACGGTCGATATCGACCTCGCCGACGGCACGAGCGTGACCTACGTGGTCACCAGCACCGAGACCGTGCCGAAGACCGGCTTCCCGCTCTCGGTGTACAACCCGACGAAGACGCCGACGCTGGTGCTGATCACCTGCGGCGGCCAGTTCGATGCGGCCACCGGTCACTACCTGAGCAACGTCGTGGCGTTCGCGACGCTGGCATGATGACCACGCCAGACCCGATGGCTTCTGAGGCAGTCGAGCCGGACTGCGCGTTCTGCGCGATCGGCCAGGGCCGGGATAAGCCGCTGCCGGCTGGCAGAGAATCTCGCCCGGCAGGTCACCCGCGAGCGCGCCAGGGCCGTACCATCAGCTAGTCAGGACCCCCGAACCAGCGAGGTGAGCGATGTCCCAGCCGCTGCCCGAGAGCTGGGCACCGCCCAGCGATGAGGCTGCCGAACCCGCCGAGCCCGCTGCGGGCACGCCGGCCGCAGCGCCAGTCACCGAGCCGCCTGCTACCGAGCCAGCTGCCCCTGAGGTGCCGGCTGAGGTGCCGGTCGCAGCCCAGATCGCGGCCGGAGTGCCGGCCGAGGCCACCGTCACGCTTGCCGACCAGCGCGCCGGGGTAGCGGCAGCGCCTGTCGTGGTCACCGACGACGGCAGCCTGGCACCGCACCCGGATGTGCTGCCAGCGCCAGCTGACCCCGAGGTCACCGACAGCGCCGCGGCTGACCCTGAGCCAGCGCCATCGGTCGAGCTGCCGCCGCATATGGCCAACTACGTGCCGCAGCCTGACGGCAGCTGGGCCGCTCCGGCCGCGCAGCCAGTGCCCGTGGCGGCACCGACCGCGGCTGAGCTTGCCGACGCCAAGGCCGCGCAGGCAACGGCCGAGAACGTGGCAGCCAGGATCTACCACGCCTTCAGGACCATCGTGAAGGTCACCGAGGTCGTGGTCGAGGACGCCGTCAAGGATCTGCCGCCCGGCACGCTGCAGGCTGCGGAGGCGGCTGCCCTGGACGCTCTGCGGAACCTCTGACATTGACGAACATCTTCCTCACCGACGTGGCGGGCAGCAGTGACTACGAGTCGCTGCTCCCGCCGCAGGTCGTGACGGGGCCGCCGGTCAACGGGATCCCGCAGAACCAGTGGATGCCGCCGGTCCTGATGGTCGCCATCCAGGAGCTGTACCAGGTCCTGTGGTCTCAGCGGCTCCCCAACGTCCAGCCGGGCAGCCTGTTCTGGGCCAGGTACAACGACGCCGTGCTGCTGCTCGCGGTCGGCATGGCCGTCATCGCCCCGGCTGGCAGCTCGCTCGCACCCGAGCCGCCGTACTCGGTCAACGGATCGCCCGGCGTCGCAGCCGGCACCTCGAACGCAAGTCACTGAAGAAGGAAGACCCAATGAAGTACCAGGGACTTCTGCTGATCATCCTGATCGTGCTCGCGATCATCGCGCTACTGATCTGGATTGTCCCGCACGTTCACTTCTCGTGAGCACGGAGCTGGCTGCCCCCGCAGTACCCCGGCGCTGGGGGCGGTACGTCAGCCTCGCGCTGCTGGCTGGGCTGGTGTTCTGCGCGGTCTTCTTCTGGAGCGCCTGGGAGCGCTGGGAGGCTCACGCCACCGGCAGCTACAACTGCCCGCCAGGTGGCTGCCCCGGCGGCGTCGCGCGCAACTACAACTTCTTCTCGGGCTGGGGCAGCGACTTCATCCCGTCCATCATCACCGTGCTCGGGCTCGCGGTCGGGTACTGGTGGCACAACCAGTGCCACGTGTCCGGCTGCCTGTGGCTGTCGCTGCCCCACACCACGGACGCAGGCGACAAGGCCTGCTGGCGGCACCACCCGCACAAGAAGCTCACGCACGAGCTGCTACTGCGCCGCCACCACATCGCGCGCACCGCGACCGAGAACGCCGCGGCGTCAGTAGCCACTGTGCCGCCCGTCGTCTAGCCTGCAGGCATGCCAGGCAGCAACAGCCAGAGCCTCCCGTGGGAGGGCACCTCCCTGTGCTCTGGCATCTCGGCGTCCAGCCAGGCCCGGTGCGGCAACTTCGAGATCGAGGGCATGGGCTTCTGCTTCCAGCACGTTCCCGGCGAGATGCTGGAGGAGGCCGAGGAGGTCACCGGCCTGCGGCGCTGCCGCCACGCCAGCGGCTGTCATAGCCTCGCGGTCACCGGTACCCGGCCAGCCCGCTGCAAGACTCACGGGGCCAACCAGGGCAGCGTCATGCACCAGCACGCCATGGCCAACATCAACGAGGCCAAGGTTGTCGAGCACATGGAGCGGATCATGATGATCGACGGCGAGAAGCTGCTGCACCCGCCCGCGATCAGCGACCCGCTGACCGAGCTGCTGATGCTCGGGGCCGAGGTCAAGGTGTTCAAGAACATGCTGACCGAGCGCGTCTCGGTGATGAACATCGCCAGCTGGCGGTTCACCAGCAAGAGCATGGGCGAGCAGACCCGCGCCGAGATCCAGATCTACGAGCGCTCGCTCGACCGGCTCGGCAACCTGCTGATCCAGATCGCCAAGCTCGGCATCGAGAACCGGCTGGCGAAGGTGGACGAGCGCATGCTGAACAACCTGGAGCGCGCGCTGGTGGTGGCGCTGGAGTCGACGGGCCTGAACCTGGCTGGCATTGACAAGGCCCGCAAGACGCTGAAGCGTGAGCTGTACGCCATCGAGGGCAAAGTCATCCAGGGAGAAGTTGCATGATCAACACGCAGGAAGCACCGTATCCGGAGGCGCTGGCGTACCTGGTCGAGCGGACCCGGTACAAGGAGCACTGGCGCTTCAGCCTCGAAGATCTGGACCGCGGGCAGGGCAGCACGGGCCTGACGCTGACTATCCGGCGATACGGCCCGGACAGTTACCACCCGGACCGGATGCTGCCGGTGCACCACTACTTCATCGTCCCGGCAGCCAGCTACAACATGCGATCGTGGCAGCGATGGCTGTTCGACAGGATCCGCGACGTCGAGAGCCACGAGGCAGCCGAGTTCTTCCAGATCTGCGACTCGCCGGGCTCCGAGCACACGGTCCGGCCCTACGCCCCGCTCCACGGCCCCGGCAATGACCCGTACCTGATCGCCGAGCTGGCGACCGACGAGGATCGCCGGACGAGCTTCCGCGGCGAGCTGAACCCGGTGCTGCCATGATCACTGACATCGGAGCAGGCGACGTGCTCGCTGTCCGCACCACAGGGCTGGCTGTCTTCATGATCCGGCTCGGGGCCGCGTTCACCGGCAAGCCGGACCTCTCGAATCACATCGCGGTCGTGCACCACACCGACGCCAGCGGCGTGGTGTGGTGCCTTGAGGGCCGTCCGGGCGGTGTCGGCTGGCGGGACGCGAGTGACTACCTCGCGAGCCAGTTCACGCTGACCAACCGGCACCAGGTGAAGACAGACACCCAGCGGGCTGCCGTCGCAAAGGCCTGCGAGGCGATGCTCGGCACCCCCTATGACTGGGCAGCGATCGTCGCCGACGGCGCTGACGACCTCCACCTGGACACCGCGTGGCTGCCGGTCAACGGCGTCGTGCGCGGGCACACGGTGTGCTCGGCGCTGGCCTGCTATGCCTACGACAAGGCCGGGCTCAGGCGGCCGGCCGGCTCCGAGCGCGAGGACCAGCCAGCCGACTGGGACGCCTTCATCCTGGACAACGGGTACGAGTGACCGCAGGACTGCTGGAGCGCCTGGGCAACCGGATCACCAGCGGCCGGGCAGACCCGCGGCTGGTGTGGGAGCAGCAGGCCCGGCCTGAGCAGCTGCTGCCCGGCGGGCAGTGGCGCGTCTGGTACATCCAGGGCGGCCGTGGCAGCGGCAAGACTCGCTCGGGCGCTGGCGCACTGGCCAAATGGGTACTCGATGACCAGGATCACGAGGGCGAGTACGGCATCATCGGCCCGACATACGCCGACGCCTGGACCAAGTGCGTAGAGGGCGAGGCGGGCATCCTGCGCGCACTCGGCACCAGCATGTCCGAGATCAAGGACCATAAGTCGGCGACGGTCCGCTCAGCGTGGCGCACATACGGCCAGGTCATCCTTCACAGCGGGATCACGATCTACATCGACTCGGCGGCTGAGGGCGGCCTGCGGATCCAGGGCCGCAACCTGAAAGCAGCCTGGTGCGACGAGATCGGGCTGTGGTTCAAGTGGGAGCTGGCCTGGAACGAGTCGCTGCGGTACGCGGTCCGGATGGGCATCAGCCGGATCGTCGCCACCGGCACGCCCAAGGCCAGCCAGCCGAGCCGCAAGCTGATCCGCGGGCTGATCAAGGATCTGCCCGAGCACGGCGGCGTGGTGCGAACACGGCTGCGCACCGAGGACAACCGCGACAACCTGTCCGAGGAGTTCTACCGGGCGGTCATCGGCGCGAACCGAGGCACCAGGCTGGAGCGCCAGGAGCTTGAGGGCGAGCTGCTCGATGACGTCGCCAACAGCCTATGGGAGCGCGAGCTGCTGGAGCGGATCCAGGTGCCCGCGCTCGGGAAGCCAGGCGGGCCGGAGAGCATCACCAGGGCGTTCATCGGTGTCGACCCCTCCGACGGATCCGAGGACTCCGACGAGCAGGCGTACACCGTGTCCGGCCTGTACCCGGCCGGGGACCCGCGGATCTACGTGGTGGAGAACTGGGGCGGCCAGGAGAGCCCGGCACCGTTCGCGCGCCGGGTGATCGCCAAGGCGGTCGAGTACAACGCCACGGTGGTGGTCGAGAAGAATCACGGAGGCGGCTGGCTGAAGGCGACATTTCAGCAGGTGCAGAAGGACATGGGCACGCACGTGCCGGTCCGGCTCATTCACGCCAGCCTGGCCAAGCGCACCCGCGCCGAGCCGGTCGCCGCGATGTACGAGCGCAACCACGGGCAGACCGTCTTCCACGCGGCCCCGGCGGCTGAGCACTTCATCGAGCTGGAAGACCAGATGTGCACGTTCACAGGTGCACAAGGCGAGCGCAGCCCGGACCGCCTCGACTCGCTGGTGTGGTCGCTGAATGAGTACCTGCCGATGTACTTCGGCCCTCCGGTCAAGGGCGGCGTGCGCCAGTGGGCGGTGCAGGCCGAGATGGGCGAGCTGACCGGCAGCGGCGGCACCAGGGCGCAGCGCAAGCTCGCGAGCGCGCACGGCGGCCTGCTTACCAAGCCGCTGACCGAGCCTGACTTCGGCGACGGCTGGGATTATGACAGCTTCGCGCCGCAGTCTGACGACAAGATCCCCGCCGAGGTCGATCATGATGTCGGCCCCCGTCCGAACGTTCACCGCTGGCGTTAGAGTGATCCGCATGGGAGGCGACCATGGTGGCTGACGCGCAGAAGGCCAAGATCATCGCGTTCCCGGACCTGAAGCCGGCGAAGCGCTCAGACTTGCTCGGCAAGGAGATCGGCACTCAGTTCGACTGGGGCCAGCGGCTGTTCGCCTACTACGGCGAGGGTGATGTCTTCGACTATGGCGAGTGGGATTCCCGCGACATGAAGGTCATGTTCAGCCGCGACGGCATCTGCTCCGCGGTCGAGCTGGTGCTGACGCTGCCGATCCGCGAGGCCGACTTCACGATCAACGCCGGGAAGGGCGACAAGGGCGAGTCAGACTTCGTGCACTCGGTGATGATGACGCCCGACCAGGACGGCGGCATGCGGACCCCGATGCACGAGTTCATCGGCCAGGTCACCACCGCTCAGGTCTACCGGCGCAGCTTCTTCGAGAAGGTCTTCAAGGTCCGCGAGACTGACAACAAGATCGTTTACGAGAAGCTCGCATACCGGCCGCCGGCCACCTGCCAGGCCCGCTACAACGACCGGACCGGCGTGCCCAATGGCTTCCGCCAGCAGGTCTGGCTGTTCGGCGGCAACCTCATGCTGTCGTCCAAGCAGAAGGTGCCCGGCTACGTCGATATCCCCAAGATCCGCGCCGCGGTCTACACGCACGGCAAGTACCGCGAGCCGCTGACCGGCGTGTCCGAGATGGAGATCAGCTACTGGTGCTACCAGACCAAGATGAAGCTGCTCTACCTCTGGTACCACTTCCTGGAGAACCAGGCCCTGCAGCGCATCGTGGTGTACGGCAACGATCAGCCTGAGGCCAACACGCGCGCCGACGACATCGCGGCACTGCGTGGCTCGGGCGTGGTCGGCATGGAACGGCCGCCGGACGGGGCCAAGGCGTTCGAGGTCATCGCGTCCGAGGCCGACTCGGGTAAGTTCTTCCAGGACGCTCTCGGCTTCCTGGAGGGCTGGCAGACGCACAGTGTGCTGGCCGGGTTCATGGCCCTGACAAGCTCGGCAACGGGCGGCAAGGGCAGCTACGCGCTCAGCCAGGACCAGTCCAGCTTCTTCCTGAAGTCGCGGCAGGGCATCGCCAAGGAGATGGCTGAGTGGATCAACTTCGAGATCATCCGGCCACTCGTGGTGATCAACTTCGGCAGCCAGGCTGTCATCCCCGAGTTCAGGTTCGGGCCGCTGCAGGACGAGCAGGCCCAGGCGCTGCTCACGTTGTTCGGCCAGCTGTCCGCGGCGCAGGTGCTGCACATCCCGCTGCCGGTGTTCGACATGATCACCGAGCGGATGGCCACGATCCTGCAGCTCGACGTCGACCAGGTGCACACCGCGCTGGTCTCCACCGCCAGCCAGCGCGCTGAGCAGCTGGCCGGCAACCCGCCGCCCGGCATGCCGCCCGAGGCAGCGGGCTCGCTCGGCGCTCTCCAGGGTCTTGCGTCCGCGGCCACCAGCATCGCGAGTAACGCCAACCAGCAGGCTGGAGCAGGGTCGCCGACAGGGGCAGGCAGCTCAGGCATCGGCGGTGCCGGGGCGCAGAAGACGTCACTGGCCGGGTCCGGCCTGCCAGCGGCT
>JBOHCP010000048.1:0-14250 GCA_050698875.1 Streptosporangiaceae bacterium
ACGCGCACAGCCCGGTGATCGCGACCTTCTACAAGGCGGCGATCCGCACCTCGGCGCGCCGTGCCACCAGGCTGATCGTGCCGTCGAAGGCCACCAGGGATGAGCTCGTCCGGGTGCTCGCAGCCGACCCGACCCGGATCGACGTGGCCTATCACGGCGTCGACCACACGCTGTTCCACCGGCCCACGGACGCCCAGCGGCGCCAGGTGTCCGACCGGCTCGGCCTGCATGGCCGGTCCTACGTCGCCTATCTCGGCACACTCGAGCCGCGCAAGAACGTGCCCGCGCTGATCAGTGGCTGGGCGGCGGTGGCCGAGCAGATGGCCGACCCGCCCGCGCTGGTGCTCGCGGGCGCCAGCGGCTGGAGCGAGGAGGTGGACGAGGCAGTGGCCGGCGTCGCGGCCCACCTGCACCTGGTCAGGCCCGGCTACCTGCACTTCAGCGACCTGCCCGGGTTCTTCGGCGGCGCTCTCGTGGTCGCCTTCCCCAGCACAGGTGAGGGCTTCGGGCTGCCTGCCCTCGAGGCCATGGCCTGCGGCGCCGCGGTGCTCACCACGCATCGGACCGCGCTGCCGGAGGTCGGCGGGGACGCGGTTGCCTACACCGAGCCGGATCCGGACAGCATCAAGACGGCGCTGCAGGCGCTGCTGGCCGACCCGGAGCGCCGGACGGCCCTCGGCGAGGCCGGCTACTGGCGAGCCATGGAGTTCACCTGGGCTTCCTCGGCGGAGGCGCACATGATCAGTTATGAGCGCGCCGTGAGCCAGGGAACGGAGTAAACGGCGTCCGGACCGGTCACCGGCGGAGCGGCCGGGCTGTCTCGCTCAGAGCCTGGCGTGCTGGCCGCGGCCGTGCAGTTCCTCGACGACCTGCTTGACCTCCTGTGCCCGCGACCGGGCGCACACCAGCGTCGCGTCCGGAGTGTCGACGACGACCACGTCGTCCAGGCCGATCACGGCCACGACCCGGTCGGTGGTGGACACGACGACGGCGTCCTTGACGTCGCGCGCGATGACCTCGGCGTTGGGGGCGATCACCAGGTTGCCCGACTCGTCGGTCGGCAGCGACTCGCCGAGCGCGTCGAAGTCGCCCACGTCGCTCCACGGCATGTCCGCGGGCACGGTCGCGACCTTGCCGGCGGCCGCCGCGCCCTCCAGCACCCCGTAGTCCACCGAGATCCTCTCCAGGCCCGGCCACACCTCCGCGAGCACCTCGTCGCGGGCCTGACCGTCCCAGGCGTCGGCGATCCGCGCCATGCCGTCGGACAGGTGCGGTAGCTGCCTGGCCAGCTCGGCGAGGAAGGCGCGGACTCCGAACGCGAAGATCCCGGCGTTCCACAGGTACTGGCCGGATTCCAGGTAGCTGGCCGCGACGTCGCGGGTCGGCTTCTCCTTGAACTTCTCCACGGTCCTGGCCGCGCCCGCCAGTGCCTCGCCGACCTTGAGGTAGCCGAACCGCACCTCGGCGCGCTGCGGCCGGATGCCCACCGTGGTCAGGTACCCGTCGCGCGCCGTGGCGGCCGCCTGCCGGATCACTTCGGCGAACCGCTGCTCGTCGCCGATCAGGTGGTCGGCCGAGAACACTGCCATGATCGCGTCAGGATCGCGCCTGGCCAGCACGGCGCAGGCGAGGCTGACCGCGGCGCACGAGTCGCGGGGCGACGGCTCTACCAGGATGTTGCCCGCAGGCAACTCGGGAAGCTGGCTGCGGATCGCCTCGGCGTGCGCCGTGCCGGTAACGACGTAGATCCGATCGGCGTCCGACAGCGGCCGGATGCGGTCGGCCGTCGCCTGCAGCAGCGACCGGTCCGTCCCGGTCAGCGCGTGCAGGAACTTCGGCTCACCCGCGCGCGACAGCGGCCAGAGCCGCGTGCCGCTGCCGCCGGCGAGAATCGTTGAGTAGAGCATCTAGTCACTATGCCCGAAGCGGGGAGCTCCAGGGGATTGTCCGCCGGGTGCTGGCCGGCGCCGGGGACCGTCATCCCCGGCTGGCTGCCTCCGCCAGCGGATTACCAGAAAGGCAGGCGGCGACGGACAGCAGCATGCGCTCGGCGGCCCCCGGGCCGGATGCCGAAGGGTCGGCCAGGGCCGGGCCGGACGATGGCACCGCGCACCAGGCCCCGCCAGGCGACCTGGCCGACGCGGAGCTTACGTGGCTCGCCCCGTTCTGGGTTGATATCCGGCTGACGCTGATGGTGCACCGGCGCGGCGCGTCCGACCCCACCTTCCGGATCGAGCCGTCGGGCGCCATCTGGCGCACGTCATTGACCCCATCGGGGCCGGGCACCCTGCGCCTGTGGGTGCGACCCGGCGACCGCGTCGCGTCGGCGCCCTGGCCGCACATTCGCGCACTGGCCTGGGGTCCGGGCGCCCACTGGCTGGTAGCCGCCGTGCCGGACCTGCTGGGCGTGATGGATACCCCCGAAGACTTCCGCCCGGTGCATCCGCGGCTGGCCGGACTGGCCAGGCAGCTGACCGGGCTGCGCATCGGCCGGACAGGCCGGGTGCTCGAGGCCCTGATACCGGCGGTGCTCGAGCAGAAGGTAGTCGGCCGGGAGGCGCGGCGAGCCTGGCGGCGCATCGTCACCTGGCACGGCTCGCCGGCCCCCGGCCCGGCGCCGGCCGGGCTGCGGGTCGTCCCGTCGCCGGAAGCCTGGCAGGCCATCCCGTCGTCCGACTGGCACCGGGCGGGCGTCGAGCCGGTGCGCGCTCGCACCATCGCCGCCGCGGCCCGGCGTGCCGACCGGCTGGAGACCGTTGCCGGCCTGCCCGGCGCCGAGGCCGGCCGGCTGCTGCAGTCGCTGCCTGGCGTCGGGCCGTGGACGGCCGCGGAGGTCCGGCAGCGCGCGTGCGGCGACGCCGACGCGGTGAGCGTCGGGGACTATCACATCCCTGCCCAGGTCGGCTGGGTGCTGACGGGCGCACCGACCGGCGACGCGGGGATGCTCGAGCTGCTCGCGCCCTACCCGGGCCACCGGTACCGGGTGACCCGGCTCATTGAGCTCTCGGGCCAGGGTCCGCCGCGGCGCGGGCCAAGGCTCAGCGCGCGCGACTATAGGGCCATCTGACCGGCAGGCACCGCCCGACCGGGAAGTACCGCGGCCCGCACCGGGTTATCGCAGCATGCTCCCTTGGCGGGCGTGGTGACGGGCGCGCGGCCTAGGGTAGAGAAGCGGCCGAATGCCCGATTGCGAAAGAGGTAACGCCATCAGCGAGCGCGGTGTTCACGAGCACGGTGTTCTCCAGGCTCGCCGCCCCGCGGCGAGCGGCCCGGCCGGCCCGGTCGCGAGCCCGAGCGCGCTGCGCCGCGCGCTGGCCAGGGCCAGGGACGGCAAGTCGCTTGACCAGGCCGAGGCGACGATCCTGCTGCAGGCGCGCGGCGACGAGCTGGTCGCACTGCTCGGGCATGCAGCGCGGGTCAGGGACTCCGGGCTGGCGGCCGCGGGCCGTCCCGGCGTGATCACCTACTCCCGCAAGGTGTTCATCCCGCTGACGAGGCTCTGTCGTGACCGGTGTGCGTACTGCACCTTTGTGACGGTGCCTGGCCGGCTGACGGCCCCGTTCCTGTCCCCTGATGAGGTCGTCGCGATCGCCCGCGATGGCGCGGCGGTTGGCTGCAAGGAAGCCCTCTTCACCCTCGGCGATCGCCCGGAGGCCCGCTGGCGGCAGGCGCGGGAGTGGCTCGACGCGCACGGGTACGACGACACGCTGTCCTACGTGCGCGCGATGGCGATCCGGGTGCTCGAGGAGACTGGCCTGCTGCCGCACCTGAACCCCGGGGTGCTGACCTGGCAGGACTTCCAGCGGCTCAAGCCGGTCGCGCCCTCGATGGGCATGATGCTGGAGACGACCGCGCGACGGCTGTTCACCGAGCGGGGCGGGCCGCACTTCGGCAGCCCGGACAAGGACCCGGACGTCCGGCTGCGGGTGCTGCAGGACGCCGGGCGCAGCAGCGTCCCGTTCACCACGGGCATCCTCATCGGCATCGGCGAGACGCTCGCGGAACGGGCCGAGTCGATCTTCGCCATCCGGCAGGTCGGCCGCGAGTACGGCGGCATTCAGGAAGTCATCGTGCAGAACTTCCGCGCCAAGCCGGACACCAGGATGCGCGGCGTGCCCGACGCGGAGCTGGCAGACCTCGCGGCGACGATCGCGGTGGCCAGGCTGGTACTCGGCCCGGCCGCGCGGATCCAGGCGCCGCCGAACCTCATCGGCGAGGAATACCAGCTCATTCTGTCGGCGGGGATCGACGACTGGGGCGGGGTGTCGCCGCTGACGCCCGATCACGTCAACCCGGAGCGGCCCTGGCCGCAGATCGACGACCTCGCGGCGCGGACGGGCGCTGGCGGGTTCGAGCTGGCCGAGCGGCTCACGATCTACCCGCCCTACATCCGCGAGCCGTGGCTGGACCCGCGGCTGGCCCGGCACGTCGCCGCGCTGGCCGACCCGCAGACCGGCCTCGCGCGATCCGGCACGCGGCCGGCCGGGCTGCCGTGGCAGGAGCCAGACGGCGGGTGGGACAGTGCGAGCGGCCTAGGCCAGAGCGGTCGGACGGACCTGTTCGTCACCATCGATACCACCGGCCGCTCGGCCGACCGCCGGGACGACTTCGCCGAGGTGTACGGCAACTGGGACGAGATCGGAGCGCGGATCGAGCCCGCCGGCCGCAGGCCAGATGGCGGTCGCCCCGGCGCGGTGCCGCGGCGGGCGCCCGCCGAGGTCCTGGCCGCACTCCGCAGTGCCGAGCGCGACCCGGCGGGCCTCACCGACGCCCGCGCACTGGCGCTGCTCGACGCCGACGGCGCTGAGCTCGACGCGCTGACGGCGCTGGCGGACGGACTGCGCCGGGACGCGTGCGGTGACGATGTCACCTACGTCGTTACTCGCAACATCAACTTCACCAACGTGTGCTACACGGGCTGCCGGTTCTGCGCGTTCGCGCAGCGCCGTACCGACGCCGACGCCTATACCCTGTCGCTTGACCAGATCGGCGACCGCGCTGCGGAGGCGTGGCAGGCGGGCGCGACCGAGGTGTGCATGCAGGGCGGCATCCACCCGGACCTGCCGGGCACCGCGTACTTCGACATCGCGGCCGAGGTGAAGCGCCGCTGCCCGGGCCTGCACGTGCACGCGTTCTCGCCGATGGAGGTCATGAACGGGGCAGCCCGGACTGGCCTGGCGGTGCGCGAGTGGCTGATCCGGGCGCGCGAGGCGGGGGTCGACTCGCTGCCCGGCACGGCGGCCGAGATCCTGGATGACGACGTTCGCTGGGTGCTGACCAAGGGCAAGCTGCCCGCCGCGGCCTGGGTCGACGTCATCACCAGCGCGCACTCACTCGGCATCCGGACGACGGCGACGATGATGTACGGGCACGTGGACACCCCGGCGCACTGGGTGGGGCACCTGCGGGTGATCCGGTCCATCCAGGAGCGCACCGGCGGCTTCACCGAGTTCGTGCTGCTGCCGTTCGTGCACGCCAGCTCCCCGATCTATCTCGCCGGGCTCGCGCGGCCTGGCCCGACCGTCCGGGAGAACCGCGCGGTGCACGCGCTGTCGCGGGTCATGCTGCACGGCGCCATCGACAACATCCAGTGCTCGTGGGTGAAGCTCGGCGCCGACGTCTGCGGCGACGTGCTGCGCGGGGGGGTGAACGACCTCGGCGGAACCCTGATGGAGGAGACCATCAGCCGGATGGCGGGGTCGCAGAACGGCTCGTACAAGACCATCAGCGAGCTGGCCGAGCTGGTCGCGCCGACGGGCCGGCCGCTGCGGCAGCGCACCACGCTGTACGGCAGGCCGTCGGCGGAGCGGGTCGCCGCGGCAACGGCCAGCGACGGCGTGTGCGCCTCCGTGCGCGGTCCGCGGACGCCGCTGCCGGTGCTGCGGGCCTAGCCAGGCCCGCAGGTTCGGGCTGGCCGGGTCTGGTTGCCGGTGGTCACCGGCGGGTACACCCATCCGGGATGTCAGCTCGCAGTTCATCCGCATCTGCCTGGACAGCAGGCCGATGGGCTGACGCTGCACGGGCTGAGGTCCGTCACGTACCCGCCAGCAGCTAGCGCCCCGCCGGGATCGGGGGGCCGCCAAGACGAGGCCGCAGCGCTGGCCAGCACTCAACGGGGGTAGTCATGCGGGTTATGGCAAGGATCAGCATGCCGGTCGAGTCGGGTAACCGCGCCATCAAGGACGGCAGCCTGGGCACGGCCATGAAGCGTGCCGCCGACCGCTGGAAGCCGGAGGCAATGTATTTCACGACCTTCGACGGGCAGCGGACCGCGTTCATGGTGTTCAACCTCCCGGACGCGTCCGATATGCCACCGTTCGCGGAGCCATTCTTCCGGGATCTGAACGCCGACGTGCAAATAGCACCGGCGATGAACGCTGAGGATCTGCAGCAGGGCCTGTCCCGGATCGGCTGACCGACGGCCGAGCTGACCTGCCGCTGGAGCGGCTGCCTGGCTGGCATCGACGAGTGCGGTCGGATCGTGCGCCGCTACGACGACGGTGCGACTGGCATGGCTGTCAGCCACCGGCCGGGACGACGTCATCACTCAGCGAGGTGTCGTCGACGCGGAATGCCCTGATATCAGGGATCCGCCCGTCGCTCATTTTGGTCACCCAGTCCGGGTCACCGATCTGACTGCGGCCGACCGAGACCAGATCAAAGTCACCGCGCTGGAAGCGGCGCACCAGCTCGTCGATCCGGCTGGCGCCGGTCGGGCGGGCTTCCTGACCGCTCAGCGTGGCCATCACGTCGATGTCGAGGCCTACGCTGCCGACGGCGATGACTGCCGCGTCGGTGAACGACTTGACCCAGCCAGCCAGGCCGAGATCCGAGCCGTGCCACTCGGGCGTCCAGAACCGGCGCGTCGACACGTGGAAGATGTCCGCTCCCGCCGAGCGCAGGATGGCGACGAGCTGGCCGAGCTGGCCGGCCTGCTCGACAATCTTGGCGTCGTAGTCTGACTCCTTCCACTGGGAGATGCGGATGGAGATGACGAAGCCCGGACCGGTTGCCGCGCGAACCGCCGCTGCCACCTCGGCAACAAACGCCGCGCGGTCCGTGATCGCCGGTCCGCCGTAGCGGTCGGTGCGCTGGTTGGTCCCCGGCCACAGGAACTGGTCGAGCAGGAAGCCATGTGCCGAATGGAGTTCTACGCCGTCGGCGCCGATTTCCGCGGCATCTAGCGCGCCCTGGACGAAGGCGCGCTTGATGCTCCGCAGCTCAGCCTCGGTAGCGGCGCGGCCGAACGACTCACCCGGATGGGCGATGCCTGAGGGGCTGAGCGCGACGAACGAGGGGTTGCTTTCCGCGTCGCCGCCGTAGTTGACGGCGCCCTGATGCCATAGCTGCAGGAACATGGCGCCGCCGGCATCGTGGACGCCGGCCACGCACGCTCGCCACGCCTCGCGCGTGCCGGGCGAGATCCGCGCGAACGTCGGGTTCTTCGTCGCGCTCTGATGATCGATAGCGCACGACTCGGAGATGATCAGCGAAGCGCCGCCCAGGACGCGGCGGCGGTAGTACTCGCGCAGCCGAAGATCCGGGGCGCCGTCGATGCACCAGTAGCGCTGCATGCCGGGCATGACGAACCGGTTGCGCAGGTGCATCTGCCTGATATCCAGCGGCTGCAGCAGCGGCGCGAGATCGTAGGCTGCGGCGCCGTTTCGAGCCTGCCTGCCATCTGTCATGCTCTCTCCATTGCAGCCAGCACCACACCTGCCTCGATCATCTGCGGAGATTGCCTGGCGGCCAAGTCGGCCAGCCATGCAATGCGCACTCTGTATTGGTGCGGCGCCACAAAGCGCGATCGTTGGCAGCACCCGATAGCGCCGGGATAGCGGCACAGTCGATGGGCGCTGATCTCGTGCGCACAGGGGTCAGATACGGCCGTGGTCAGCGCGACCGCGACGGCGCGGCGAACGCGGCCCAGACGACCTTGCCCTGGTCGGCCGGCCCGGTGCAGTAGCCCCACTGGTCGCTGAGCGAGGCGACCACCAGCAGGCCGCGGCCTGCCTCGTCGTGCCAGTCGGCGTGCCGGGGAGCGGGCACATCGGTACTGGGGTCGGCCACCGCGCAGATGACATACGGCCCGGGATCGGCCAGGCCGAGCCTGATGGGCCACGCAGGCAGCGTCGCGCTGTCGTCGGGCAACTGCGGAAGCGCGTGCCGCAGCGAGTTCGTCAGCAACTCGGTCACGACCGCGGCGGCGTCCGCGCCGCGCGCCACGACGCCCCATTTCTCCATCGTCCGCAGCGTGAAGGCACGCGCCGGCGCGATGGACCGGGTCGCTGGCGTCGGCGTGCGCGTCGCCACCCGCGGCATGGTCGCCCACGCGCTGTCCTGGTCGTCGGGCGCCGACTGGCCGGGCGGCCGGCATCCGCAGGATCGCCACGCCATCTGGACCGCCGCCTCCAGCCATGGCCATTCGGTGCGGCTGGCATGCGCTAAGGCCAGGGGCTGCGGTGCTGGGCAAACAGGCCAGCCCCCCGATGCCCCCCGCGGTTCGGTGTCGTGCAGGGCACCCCCCGACGTTCCCCGCGCGGTCATTGCGGTGCTGTGCTGGTGACTGGCCATCACGTCGGGTCGGATCCAGTTGAGTCGGCGTCGGCTAGCTGGGCGAACGTGCCCGGCAGGGGCCGATGCCTGCCAGGACGCCGGCCAGCCGAGCACGCAATCGCCCAAACGTAATGGTCACATCCTGCCGCATGCACAGCACGTTCGCAAGAGTCACTTGCACGTGCATGTGCGTTGTTACTCGGCCCCATGCAGGCTAAGCTACAGCCGTTCCGTGCAGTTGCACGTGCATTTGCAATCAAGGCGATCTATCTACCCCGGACCAGGAGGAAACATGCAGATCGTGAATGGTGCCGCGGCCACCGAGCTCGGCCCCGTTGACTGGCGCAAGAGCAGCGCGAGCAACCCCAGCGGCAACTGCGTTGAGGTCGCCGAGCTAGCGGATGGCCAGATCGCGGTGCGCAACTCGCGGCACCCTGACGGGCCCGCGCTTGTCTACACGCACGCCGAGATTGCCGCGTTCCTGACCGGCGTGCGGAATGGCGAGTTCGACGACCTGGGCTGATGGTCTTCGTGTGAAAAAAGTGACAGTGCGGTCACAACGCGCACGATAATCCTTCCGCCTGGTGGTAACGTTCTCTGAGCGCGCAGTCCAATGGCCGGCGTGTGCTTCTGCATTACACTGCTGCCATTGGCTGTGCGGTCAGAGCATCGCAGTGGGGACGGGCACGGCGGGGAGGCAGGCCTCGCCTGCCGCATGGGAGTGGCAGTGAGCGTGGTCCACCAGCCTGGTGATGACTCGCAGGACGAGCCTGGCTCGGTCGAGGCCTTCAGTGGCCCGACGGTCCTGCGCATGTTGCTTGGCAACCAGCTGCACCGGCTCCGCGAGGCCGCCGGGATAACTCCTGACCGGGCCGGTTACGAGATCCGGGCGTCTCGCTCCAAGATCAGCCGGATGGAGCACGGCCGGGTCGGATTCAAGGAGCGGGACGTCGCCGATCTGCTCACGCTCTACGGCGTGACCGACGAGGTGATGCGCACCCAGATGCTCGCGCTCGCCGAGCACGCCAACTCGCAGGGCTGGTGGGCGCGGTATGACGACGTGCTGCCTGACTGGTTTGAGACGTATATCGGCCTCGAGCAGGCGACGTCGCTGATCCGCATGTATGAGCTGCAGTTCGTGCCCGGACTGTTCCAGACCGAGGACTACGCCCGCGCGGTGACGCTGCTCGGTCACCGGTCCGCGCCGCCGGGCGAGATCGAGCGGCGGGTCAGCCTGCGGGTCAAGCGCCAGGAGATCCTGAGCAGGCCGGGGACCGGTCCCAAGGTCTGGGCTGTCATCGACGAGTCGGCGCTTCGCCGGCCGCTCGCCGGTCTGGACGGCATGCGGACCCAGCTGGCGCATCTCATCGAGATGGCCGAGATGCCTCAGGTGACGCTGCAGGTCATGCCGTTTGACCGCGGCGGTCACTCGGCCGCGGGCGGCTCCTTCTCGATCCTCAGGTTCGCCGAGCCCGACCTGCCTGACGTGGTCTACATCGAGCAGCTCACCGGGGCGCTGTACCTGGACAGGCCAGTAGAGGTCGACCACTACCGCGAGGTCATGAACAGCCTGAGCGCCGAAGCGCAGACGCCGGCGGACAGCGAGCGGCAGCTCAAGAAGCTGCTGCAGACCATGTAGATCCGGCGACGCGGGCTGTACGCACGCTGGCACCGTCGGCCACGACGACGTGCCTACCGGCGCAGGGTGACCTCGTCCGGATCGCGGGCCGGCCGGTCCGGGGCGGGCCCTGCCGGGTGCCCGACGCCGACGGCACCCATCGGCTCCCAGCCGGCTGGCAGCCCAAGCGCCTGCGCGGTCACCTCGGCGCAGAACAGCGTGCTGGACACCCAGCACGAGCCGAGACCCTCGATAGCCAGCGCCACGAGCAGGTTCTGCACCGCCGCGCCCAGACAGACCACGAACATGGTTCGTTCGGCCGCGGCCCGGCGCGCGTCCGGGTAGGCGTGGGCGGCGTCGGCGACTAGGCACGGCACGATGATCAGCGGCGCTCGCCGCAGCGGTTCACCGCGAGCGACCCGCCGGGAGATCTGCGCCGGCGTGAAGCCGTCGGCGGTCAGATCCGACGTCCAGGCGGCCAGCATGTCGTCGAGCAGCCGGGTTCTGGCTGCCGCCGATTCCAGCACCGCGAACCGCCAGGGCTGGCTGTGATGCGGCGCGGGCGCGGTGATCGCCGCGGCGATGGCCCGGTTGACGGCACCCGGTGACACCGGCGCCGCGGTGAAGTCGCGCACCGTCCGGCGCCCGGTGAGCACGTCGGCCGTGCCGAGCCGGAACATGTCCTCGTCCGCGGGCCGGATCAGCGCGGCCGCCCCCGGCCCGGCGGCGTCGGTCACCAGCCCGGCGAGGCCCCGGACAATAGCCACCGGGATGCCGGTCGTCTTCTGCTTCACCAGGTCCGCGGCCGCCGCGATCTCGTCGGCGACTGCCGCCATGGTCACCTCGAGCACGTTGCCGAAGGTGTCGGGCTGGCCGCGGTGATCGCGCAGGGGCACGATTCCGGCCGCCCCGATCGCGGCGTCGGTCTGGCCCGCTCGCCACGGCCTGCCCATCGTGTCGGTGATGATCACCCCGAGCCGCGCGCCGGCTCGCGCGCCGATCGCCTTGCGCAGCGTTTCCGCCGAGCGGTCCGGATCAAGCGGCAGCAGCACCACCGTGCCCGGCCTGGTGTTCGACTCGTCCACGCCGGCCGCCGCCAGCACCAGGCCGTGCCTGGTCTGGCTGATGGTGGTCTGCCCGCGCCTGGCCACCACCCGCATCGTCTCCGCCCTGATCGCCGACTCACGATCGGTGCTGACGACTCGGTCCTCGGCCTTGCTGACGATCTTGGAGGTGATCACCAGGATGTCGCCATCGGCGAGGCCGGGCCCGGCGAGCGCCGCGGCGGCGATGAGCCCTGCGAGGTCGGCGCCTGGCGTGATCTCGGGGAGTCCGGGTACCGGCAGAACCGTCAAGGCTGGGGGGAACGGAGCCGCGGGGGGTGATTCCCGGGTGCGCCCGGTCGCCGCCGGCCCGCTCTCGCGCGGCCCGCTCTCGCGCGACCCGCTCACCGTCGCACCTCGCGCGCGAGCTCGACTGCGGCCCTGGCTATCTCGGCTGCCGCGGCGACGTTCGTCATGTACAGCGGGCGGCTGCGCACCGCGATGCCGGCCAGCTCGGGCGCGTCCACCGCGTCCTTGTCCTGGTCGTCTACCAGCCAGCCGTCGAGCAGCCCGGCGCCGTAGTGGGCGGCGACCGCGCTGGCCGACGTCTGCACGCCGATCGCGGTCAGGCAAGCGTCGGCCATGCCGCGCACGGGCGCCCCGCCGATGATCGGCGAGACGCCGACCACCGTCTGGCTGCGCAGCGCGTCGGCGATGCCAGGCACCGCGAGGATCACGCCGATGCTCACGACCGGGTTGGACGGCGGGAACAGCACGAAGTCGGCGGCGGCGATCGCCGTCAGCACGCCGGGCGCGGGGCGGGCCTGCGCCGCGCCGACGGCCTCGATCCGGCGGGCTGGCACCGCTGCGTGCAGCCTCACCCACCACTCCTGGAAGTGCACTGCCTGCTCCTGGCCGTCCAGCTCCACCGTCACGTGGGTGCGAACCGGGTCGTCGGACATCGGCAGCAGCGTGACTCCCGACTGCCAGCGCTCGCACAGCCGCTGTGTCACCGCCGACAGCGGCTGCCCGGCAGCCAGCAGCTCGGTGCGCAGGATGTGGGTGGCTATGTCCTTGTCGCCGAGGCCGAACCAGCCGGGTCCGGCGCCGTACGCGGTCAGCTCGGCCAGCACCGCGTGGCTCTCGTCCGCGCGGCCCCAGCCCTGCTCCTCGCTGATGCCGCCGCCGAGCGTGTACATCACGGTGTCCAGGTCGGGGCTGACGTGCAGGCCGAATGGCGCGAAGTCGTCGCCGGTATTGCCAATAACGGTGATGTCCGCAGCGGGGAGCGCTGCGCGCAGGCCGCGCAGGAACCTGGCGGCGCCGACACCGCCGGCCAGAACTGTGATGCGCATGCACCAGAGTCTGCCAACAGCCGGAGGGTACCCGCAGCCGGGGGACACCCCGGCACTCCGGGCGGGCCCCGAGCGTGCCAGCACGATCGCGCCAGGAACCGATTCGGTGGATTCCGGCCGCCAGCGTGCGAGCGGCCGGGGGCTGCTGGACGGCGTTCCCAAAAAGGTCAGGTGAATTTTCCCGACAACCCCGGCAACCGGGCGGCCATTATCACGTATCTCCCTTGACGCAGTACAAGACACGCGCGTGTAATTTCAGTCATGTAATTTCCCGTCCGGGGCCGGGGGGCGGGGATCGCGGGGAACGATGGCAGGAGGTGCGCAGTGGCAGATGTCATCGTCTCGCTGGTGCGCGGCGCGCTCGGCATCGGCGGAGATGATGCTGATGCTGAGGAGTACAGCTGGCAGGACCGGGCGCTCTGCGCGCAGACCGATCCGGAGGCGTTCTTCCCGGAGAAGGGCGGCTCGACCCGCGAGGCGAAGCGGGTGTGCCGCGGCTGCGAGGTGCGGGCGGAGTGCCTGGAATACGCGCTCGGAAACGACGAGCGGTTCGGCATCTGGGGCGGGCTGTCAGAGCGGGAGCGGCGGCGGCTCAAGCGCCAGGCTGTGTAGCGGCGCGCTTCCTGTGCGCAACTGGCAGCAAATCTGTCTGACCATCCAGCCAGGTCGGATTCGCGTATTGTTCACGCGTACCCCCGTCAGGGCGGGTCGGCACCTGCAGTGCCGCGGCCGCTAGCGAACCCGGACAGCAAGCGAACTTTCTTGTCGCCAACCGACTCGTACTCCCAGCACGTGGTGACTGCGGTGATCGTTGCCCATGACGGCGCCGCGTGGCTGCCGCGCTTGATCGAGGCGCTGGGCGAGCAGACCAAAGCTGTGCAGCGGGTGGTCGCCGTCGACACCGGCAGCCGCGACCGCAGCGGCTCGGTGCTTGCTGCCCAGCTCGGCCAGGGCGCCGTCTTCGGCATGGACCGGGCCACCGGTTACGCCGCGGCGGTGCGCCGGGCTGTGCAGCACAAAGCCGCGAACGCTCCTGTTGGCGCCGCCCTCGGACGCGGCCCGGCCGACCGGTCCGACCAGGTCGAGTGGCTCTGGCTGCTGCACGACGACTGCGAGCCCGCCCCGGACGCGCTGGAGCAGCTGCTGCGCGGTGCAACCGAGAGCCCGCAGGCTGTGGTGCTCGGGCCCAAGCTGCGGGACTGGACCGACCGGGACGTCATCGTCGAGGCGGGGCTGACCATCGACACGGCCGGCCGCCGGGTCACGGGCGTCGAGCCGCGCGAGGTCGACCAGGGCCAGCATGACGGCGACCGTGACGTGCTCGCTGTCTGCAGCGCCGGCCTGCTGGTGCGGCGCGACGTGTGGGACCGGCTGGGCGGCTTCGACCCCGGCATGGCCCTGTTCGGGGAGGACATCGACTTCTGCTGGCGGGTGCACGAGGCCGGCTTTCGGGTCCGGGTCATCACCGACGCGATCGTCTACCACGCGCGGGCGGCGACCAGGGGCCGCCGGGCCATCTCGGTCGGCCGCCGGGGCAGGATGCTGGACCGGCGCAACGGCCTGCTGACCCTCCTCGGCAACCTGCCGGGCGGGCCGATGCTCGCCTGCATGGCGGGCAACGCCGTGCTCTCGCTGCTGCGCACGGTGTACTACCTGGTGGCCAAGCGGCCATCCGCGG
>JBOHCP010000049.1:0-14076 GCA_050698875.1 Streptosporangiaceae bacterium
GCCAGTACCTGCAGGCTAGCCCGCGCGGACTTCGGCGGCCGGTCATCCCACAGCAGGTCAACGAGGTCCCCGGCCGGCACGACCCGGCCAGCCGACAGCGCGTGCACGGCAAGCAGCAACCGCAACTGCGGGCGCGCGGGAGTCCGCCACGTCCCGTGGTCCCATACCTGGACCGGACCCAGCAGCCGGAGCCGTGCGCGATCGTCCATCGCCTCCCCAGTGGCGATGCTTTGCGTTCCCCAGGTTTCCAGCGTAGGGAGCGCAGACACGCTACTACCGGACATACCCGGCAGGCAGCCCAGCATCGTGATCCACTCGTAACGGTCTCGTTGCCGCAGGCTCAGCGCGTTACCGCTGGCAAGCGCGCGCCAAGTTTCCGGCAAGCCCGGCCGTGCACCCTTCCTACGGCTAGTACTCGGGATGGCACCCGGCTGCTGGCCGTGGCGGCTGCGCGCTGCCACCGACGGGCAAGGAGCGCACATGTTTCGACGCAGGAAGAAGGTGGGCCTCGCCGGAATGGCGGCTGCCGGCGCAGCGGCTCTCCTGGCTGCTGGCTGCAGCTCGGCCGGCACCCCGGCCGCCGGCACTTCTAGCGGCACACCGGTTAGCGGCGGCACGGCGACCATCGCGCTGACCGCTGGGGTAACCGACAACTGGATCTTCCCGTTCTACGCTGTCACCAACTCCAGCGTCTACGACGACCAGCAGTTTCAGTGGCTCATGTACCGGCCGTTGTACATGTTCGGGGGCAACAACGGCACCTCGGTGTCGATTAACTACTCGCTATCACCGGCCGAGGCGCCGGTGTACAGCAATGGCGGGAAGACCGTCACGGTGACCATGAAGGGCTGGAAGTGGTCCGACGGCGAGAGCGTTGACGCGCAGAGCGTGGTCTTCTTCCTCAACATGGCCGAAGCCGAGAAGGCGAACTGGTACGCCTACGCCCAGGGCCTGCTGCCGGACAACGTCGTCTCGTACTCGGCCACCTCACCGGATCAGCTGGCCATCCAGCTCAACGCTGCGTACTCCAGCCTCTGGTACACCTACAACCAGCTGGCCGAGCTCAACCCGATGCCGCTGGCCTGGGACGTCACCAGACTGGGTGCCCCGCCGGGCAGCGGCGGCTGCAGTACCGACAGCGCCGCGGACAACTGGGCTAAGTGCCAGGCTGTGTATAACTTCCTGACCGACCAGTCCAAGCAGACCAGTAGCTACGCGACCAGCCCGCTCTGGTCGGTCGTCGACGGGCCCTGGAAGCTGTCCAGCTACAGCGCGACCGGTCAGATGACGATGGTGGCCAGCCCGGCGTACTCCGGGCCGGTCAAGCCGAGGCTGTCGGCGATCAAGTTCCTGCCCTATACCGCCGATTCGGCGGAGTTCACGGCGCTGAAGACCGGCCTCGTGGACGTGGGCTACGTCCCGTCGCAGGACCTGCCGCAGAAGTCCGCTAGCTCGGCGGTGCCGACCACCGACCCGCTCGGCAGCGCGTACTACCTGGAGCCGTTCTACAACTTCGGCATCCAGTACATGCAGCCGAACTTCAACAACCCGACGGTGGGCTACCTAATCCGCCAGCTGTACATCAGGCAAGCGCTGCAGGAAGTCATGGATCAGCCTGGTATCGACACCGCGATCTGGCGGGGCTACTCGTTCCCGACTTCGGGTCCGGTGCCGACGGCTCCGACGAACCAGTGGACGCCAAGCATCGAGAGCGATAACGGCGGGCAGGGCCCGTACCCGTTCAGCATCAACGCGGCGAAGGCCCTGCTGACCAGCCACGGCTGGGCAATGGTCGGCGGCGTCATGACCTGTCAGGATCCGGCGAAGTGCGGGACCGGCATCACCAGGGGCGAGCAGCTGAAGCTCACGGTGACCTACCCGCCCGGAGTGGCCTCGACCGGGCAGGAGTGGGAGGTGTACAAGTCCGACGCCTCCAGGGCGGGCATCGACGTCAGCCTGGTCGGTCAGGCCTTCGACTCGATTCTCAGCGAATCCGCGCCGTGCACGCCGATGGGTCCGGCGTGCTCGATCCAGGTGTTCGGGTACGGTGGCTGGGCTTTCGACGGACCTGGATTCGAGCCAACCGGCGAGCCGCTGTTCGCAACCGGCGCCGGGTCGAACTCGGGCAACTACTCCGACACGACGATGAACAACCTGATCACGCAGACGCACGCCAGCAGCAGCCTCGCCGTGTTCCACCAGTACGCCACGTACGGCGCTGAGCAGCTGCCGGTCATCTGGGCCCCGAACCCGTACATAGTCCAGGCCGTCAGCAGCACGCTGCACGACGTCACATTCAGCCCGCTGTACACCATGCTCCCCGAGTACTGGTACTTCACCAGGTAACTCCGGGACGCGCGTCGGCTGCTGCCCGCACCGTACTCCTGCGGGCCAGCAGCCGGCGCTGCGGGCTGCCCAGGTAACGGCTCCGGCCCGCTATCGTCCTACCCGAGATCATGTCGCAGGTCGGCGGCGATCACCCTGGTCACGACGTCGCGCACCGCAGCGGCCGAGGGCGAGGCGCCTGTCCGGTCGGCGTACAGCAGGTGGGTTGTGCCGATGAGCATCGGCGCGAGCATGCCGACCTGCGCGCCATCGCCGCCAGGCAGTCTCCCCCAGGAGGTCTCATGAGACGGACGACACTCAGGCACCCGCCCTGGCCGACGCAATCGGACGGCCGAGCCACCCGGCCCGGCAGGTGCACCACGCGGTGGTGGACGCGCAGCACCGCGACGTGATCGAGCTATTCTGCGAGCCAGGTGGGCCCGCCGACTCAGCTGTTAGGGATGTTCTCGGTAACGCTCAGTCCTCCATTCGTTTGACTCGGCTTCAGGCTCCCATGCTGCTTGTAGCAGTCTGCTGCAGCTACAGCCGGCAGACGACCAGTCGGCAGCGGATCCGGCGGACAGCAGTTCTCGGACGATCCGCCGTTCTAGGACGCGGCACGTCGGCGAAGCGCGGAAGCTGCGCGGGGACGGGAACGGAGCGCGGCCGGGACGGGGTCCTCATAGCTGGACGACTTCATACCGACGCGATTCGAACTGTCACTTGGTCGGTCGGCCAGCCACCAAGTATGTCCTGGGGAAGGTCGCTGCTGGAGGCGATGAGCAAGGACGGGCCGTCGCATCAGGTGCCGGGACCAGAGCCGGCGGCTCTCGCCTCGTGGTCGATCCACCACTTCAGGTCCGGGTCGCTGCGCGGAGGCTGGAAGCTGGCGTGGTTGCGGATCCTGCCTAGCAACCCGGACACGTCGGCCTGTCCAAGCCCTCTGGCCTCGCAGTACCGCTTGACAAGAGCGACGGTCCCGGTTGGTTCGGTTATGCCGCGTTGGGCGCAGACCCGCCAGGCCTTGCGGTCGTCGGTCGCTAGCGGCAGGCCACGCTTGATGGCGACGGCTATCGTCGAAGCTTCGCCATCAACGATCAGGCCGGCCAGTTCCACGTAGAGCCCGATCTCGTCGGCCTCTAGGTCGATGATCTCGAAGGCACCGACCTTAACATGACGGCTGAGGTCGACCGGAACCACAACGATCTCGCCGTCTGCGGTGTCCCTGAGATGGCCGACCTCGGTTGCGGTCTGCGTGGTGACCTGGAACGTGCGGCCAACGCCTTCGGCGATCTGGTCAATGGGTCCGGCAGCGACCAGGTTGATCGTGACGCATGCGTCGATAAGCAGCTCCGGGTTCGGCATGGCTCACCCGGTAGCCTCAGCTAGGTCGATGATCTGAGGCGATCCGTCGGAGGCAACGTCCGCGGTCTCGGTCAGGTCGGCGTAGGCGCGGCGCGCGCCCACGATGTCGGTACGGAGATAACGAGCGAACTGCGTCTCGGTGATCTCGCCGTCGGCAAACAACTGGGCGGCCAGCAGGCGGTAGTGCAGCGGCAGGGCCTCACCGGCTTGCTCCGGCTGATCGAGACCCAGCATCTGGGCGGCCAGCCGTGGCTGGAAGTTGCGCTCGCGAAGGCGTTCCCACGTTCCGGCTGGGATCAAGGCGAGGTCCTCTAGCCGATCGGATAGCGCCTGCAAGGACACGCCGTAGCCGTGCGCGAGCTGGACGAGCATGGCCGGGGTGACCCGTTCGGCGTTGGTGCGCTTGAGTTCGTGAAAACGCCGGGACAGCCCGCTTCGCGGCATCAGGAAGCTTGCCGCGAACGCGTCAGCGAAGTACTCGGACTCGGGCATGCGCTGGTATGACAGCCGAGTGACCTCAGCGCGGTCCCTGTTAGCGAGGTAGTGGGCGTATTCGTGCGCCATCGTCCACCGGCGCCGTTCGGACGGATGCCGGGAATTGACGGCCACGCAGCCGCCGAGCAGTTCGGCGATCACGAACAGGCCGGCGATTCGCGACGGCAGCGGGAGCATGAAGACGCGCAGGCCTACCTCGATTTCAAGGACGTCGCGCAACGGCCGGATTGGCCCATCGCCGAGCCCCAGCCGGTTGCGCTCCTCTGTTGCCAGATCTTCGGCCCGGCGCGAGTCGGCGACGCGGATGTCGCGGACGGGCTCAGGCCGTCCCGGTGGCTCGACGTCGGCGATGCGCAGCAGGTCCAGGTAGTCGTCTGCACGGCGCTCCAATTCATCGACCGCCGACTTCAGCTCACTGGTATCGCGTTGGTCTGCACGCAGCACGGCGCGGAACCGGGCCCCGATGGCCGCTGGCGGCGGCTCAGGCCGCAGCAATCGGCTGAGGTTGACCTGGTAGACATCGGCCAGCCGGACAAGCTCCTGTGGGCTCGCCTCCCGCGTGCCCTTCTCGATCGCGATGAGGAGCGGGCGGCTGACGCCCAGTTCGGCAGCCGCCCGTGCCTGCGTGAGACCCCGCGCCTCTCTCGCAGCCCGGAGCCGGAGGGCGAGAGATCCAGATGTTCCTAGCTCGTCAGTAGTCATGAGGCGACCGCCCTGCTTTCAGGCCGCGCGAGGCTAGCCGTCGGCGCGGCACGCTCGTATGAGTCCCACTCCTGTACATAGGCACGGTAGAGGCTGACCACCTCCTCGTTCGTCAGCTGAGTCACGTCGATGAGCTCCGGGAACTCAGAGATCAGCCGTTGCCACGGATCCCGGTCATTGAGGCATGCTCGAAGCCGGGTAGCCTGCCACAGCATCGCGTTGAGGTTGAACTGTCGGTCACGTCCGCGCCGAACCGGAACCCCGGACGGGATGAGCTCGCCGAGCCAGGCAGCCGCCAGTGACTGGTGCCGCAGCAAGCAAGAAGTGCATGCACCACATGGCTGGTGTTCAGGCACTCTGGCCGCGAACCCGGCATCACAGGAGACCGTAAGGCCTAGCACCTTAGGTGTTGACCTCTGGGCTCGCCCCGGCAGCTCAGCCTTCGTCAGCGTCATGGCCGGCGCTTCGATCACAAAGGTCCGGCCGCTGATGGCAGCTGCCCGGTCCTGGACCATGGCCAGGGTTGCCGGGTGGGCGGACCTGCTGGCCTGCGACCCCTGCTGAGAGCGAAGATACGGAAGGTTAATCGCCCCCACGCCATTCTCGAAGATCCGGAGGTTATCCTGGCGGATTGCCCACGCAGTTGCCACGCCCGCTGCCAGGAAGAGGAGCCCGCGCGAGCGCTGGCTGGTCAACCGGCCCTGCCCACGCTGATCCTGTACCGCAACGGCACGCATTGATGTGGGGACGCCTGGTTGGGAGCGGTCAGTACTTGCTGCTTGACCTGCCGCATCCAGCCGTTGGTATGCACGCTGATCCCGATGGCTTCTCCGCGGAGGAGTTGCGGGGCAAGTCCTGCAGCCGAGTCGAGGCCGCCTGAGAACAGAACCGGCACTACACCGTCTGGGACCGTCTCGAAAAGGAACCCCTGCCTCACGTCGAGCACACCTGGGCCGGGACCGAGTTGGCTGAACTCACGTTCCAAGTCGTCGTCAGTTAGCCACCGCAGCAGCCGGATCAACGCCCGCCACCGTTCCGGCTCCCGAACAGGAATGTCCGCAAACAAAGACCTAGTCCACATCGACCCCGGAGCGGGCTGACGCTCGGTTGGCCGGATGACAAGCCGGTCAATCGCGTGGACGCTCGCGGCAATCGAAATGCCGAGACGCACAGAATCTCCCCGACGTCGATCTCCCTGAGGTCGGCCGTAGCCAGCTTCGGCCGTGGCCGGCCGGGCGCTCGGAGCCCGATGGAGTCCGGATGCGCGAGCAGTCGGATCCGGACTCCGCGCATCCGCCGAAGCGTCTCGGCAGTAGCCCTGGCGACGTAGTACGCGATGTCATCTTGCGGCTCTCCGGCCTGGAATGCCTTGAGCACACGGCGCCAGCGGCCGCTGAGAGATCGAGGCAGCCTATCGTCGTCCGGCACCTGAGCCTCCCAGCTAGCGCTTAGCAATGTCAAGTGACAGTCTATAGTCGTACTGTAGACATGTCATAATGTAACGTCGCTGGGCTGTGAGAGGCCCGCAGCTGCGCACCCGCGGGCTCGATCGCGACCCAGCACGCCCAAGCCGGGCTGCTGTCGGCCCGCGATCGACGCGCTCGGCATGTCAGCCATGCTGGGCCGCCCGGTCATCATCACCGCCGCCGAGCCAGCGACCGGCCGGAGCATCACCGTCGCCGTTGATGGCGACCGGGCCCGGTGGGCGCCGCGCAGCACGGTCGTGTTAGCCGGCGCAACCGCCGACGCTGGCTGCTTGGCCGCGGACCGCTGCTGCCGGTACATCAACTTCTTCACCACCGCGAGGGCCGCGCGGGCCTGGGGCCCGCGACCAGCCGGATATCACCGGCACCACCCCGCGACGCGACGGGGCGCTGCGCATGGGCATCGACCAGTTCGGTGCCTTGCTGCGGGCGACCGGCGACGACGCGGCCTAGTCGGGGTGACTTCGGCCCGGCAATGATCAGGCGCTAGCGGACATGATCCCGGTCAGCGGCCGGCCGGCGTCAGCGAGCCGGCGGCGATCGGCCGGCTGGCCGATCAGCGCGCGAAGGTCGTCATTGACGTCCCAGACATTGACGTTCATCGCCGCGCGGATGCGGTCCTCGCGGATCCAGAACGCGATAAATTCGCCGCCTGCCAGCCCACCCCGGATGACGAGCTCGTCACCAGCGCCTGCATGGCCGACGTACTCCATGCCGAGGTCGAACTGGTCGGTGTAGAAGTAGGGCTGCCAGTCGTAGACGGCCGCCTCGCCCAGGATTGTCCTGGCGGCGAGCTGGCCCTGCTTGATGGCGTTGTCCCAGTGCTCGACCCGCAGCCGCTCGCCAAGGGCAGTGTTGAGGGCGCTGGCCACATCGCCGGCCGCGAGGATCGCCGGATCTGTGCTGCGCAGCCGCTCGTCCACGATGACGCCGTCCGCGACGTCAAGCCCTGCCTGGCTGGCCAGTTCGACGGCAGGCACAGCGCCCACGGCGATCAGCACCACGTCGGCGGGCACCGGGCCGTCGCTGGTCTGCACGCCGGTCGCCCGCCCGCCGGAGCCTAGCACCGACGTCACGCTGACCCCGGTCCGGACGTCGACGCCCCTCGCCCGGTGCAGCCCGGCGAAATAGGCACCCATCTCCGCACCGAGGACGCGCTGGAGTGGCTGCGCCCCGTTCTCCAGGACTGTCACATACAGGCCGGCCAGCCGGGCCGCCGCGGCTACCTCCAGGCCGATCCAGCCGGCGCCGATGATCGCGACCCGGCCGCCCTCCGCGAGCGCGGACCTGAGCGCGTCACTGTCGCCGAGCCGTCGCAGGTAGTGCACGCCTGGCAGGTCCGCGCCGGGGATGCCGAGCGTTCTCGGGCGCGCGCCGGTCGCGAGCACCAGCTGCTGGTAATGCAGCGATTCCCCGGAGCCGAGCAGCACCCGCCGTCCCCCGCGCTCGACGGACACGGCGGTGGCGCCGAAGCGCGTCGCGACGTCATGGCTCGCGTACCAGCTCTCGTCGTGCACGAACATGGCGGCCGCCGGTGTCTTTCCCTGCAGGTAGCTCTTGGATAGCGGGGGCCGCTCGTAGGGCCGGTCGGGTTCATCGCCGACCAGCCTCACCGGTTCGCCGTATCCCCCTGCACGCAGCGTCTGCACGACGTGCGCGGCCGCCAGACCTGCCCCGATGACCACGCATCCACTGTCAGCCGTGCTCATAGCCTCTCCCTCCCTGGTATTAGCTGAACGGCGTTGAGCCTCGGACCGAGGCAAAGAACTCGGCGCGGGATCGCAGGTCATCGCGCAGCACGCCGGACAGCGCAGTCGTGGTCGTGACGCTCCCGCTCGCCTGAACCCCGCGCACTGTCATGCACGTGTGCTCGGCTTCGATGACGACCCCCACGCCCTTCGGCGCCAGCTGCAGGTCCAGCCAGCTGGCGATCTGCTGGGTAAGCCGTTCCTGGACCTGGGGGCGCCGCGCGAACATCTCGACCACCCGCGCGATCTTCGATAGGCCGAGTATCCGGTCGGCGGGCCGGTATCCCACGGTGGCGTGACCGAGGAACGGCAGCAGGTGGTGCTCGCACACCGAGCGCACCGGTATGGACCTGACCACGACCAGGTCGTCGTAGCCGGCGTCATTGGGGAACGTTGTCAGCTCGAATGACCGCGCGGTGAACATCTCCGCATACGCCGCCGCCATCCGGTGCGGGCTATCCCACATGCCCGGACTGTCGCAGCTGATGCCGAGCGCCGCCAGGAACTCCCGCGCGGCGACGGCCGCGGCCGCCAGGTCGAACCGCTCCTGCGGACCAGCAACGCCATTCTCCAGGTCCGGGTAGTCGGTGATCTCGGTCATCTGCGGCACCCCGTGACCAACGTGCCCGCCCTGCCAGCCGGGCGGGGCTGGCTGCCGGATGCGCTGCCTGTCATGTCTTGCTCCCAGATCTAACGAGGAATATTCTCTACGTTAGAGAGCCAGACGTTGTAACGTCAAGATGCGAGTTTGTTAGAAGGGGTCGTGCCGGAGTTCGAGCGGAACGTGGCCGGGATCGGCGCACTGGCCGAGCCGGTGCGCCGCGGGCTGTACCTGTATGTCTGCGGCCAGCCGGGGCCGGTGGGCCGTGATCAGGCCGCGACTGCCCTCGGGATCACGCGGCATCAGGCCAAGTTCCACCTCGACCGGCTCCAGGCCGAGGGCCTGCTGGTAACCGGCTACGCCCGACTCACCGGCCGGGCCGGCCCAGGTGCCGGGCGACCGGCGAAGCTCTACCGCAGAGCGCCGCGCGACATCGCGATCAGCCTGCCGGACCGGCAGTATGAACTGGCCGGGCAGCTGATGGCCGATGCCATCAGCGAGACCGTCAGTACTGGCGCGCCCGTCCTCGGCGCCCTGCACCGGATCGCGGCTGCGCACGGTACCGCGCTCGGCCGCGCAGCCACGGCCGATAAACGCCCACCACGCGGCTACGAGGACGCCGTTGTCGCCGTGGTGCAAGCGCTCAACGGCAGCGGCTACGAGCCGCGATCGGAGCCCGGCCGGGTGACCATGGCCAACTGTCCGTTCCACGCCCTCGCGCAGACGCATACCGAGCTCGTCTGTCAGATGAACTACGCGCTCATCGCCGGGCTGGCCGACAGCATCGCGCCTCGCATGCTTGCCGCCCGGCTCGCGCCGGACGAGCACCGCTGCTGCGTCGTGATCGAGCGCCGAGCATCCGGCTGAGCAGGCCGTGCCCTGGCAGCGCCTCTCCTGGCCCAGCGCGTCATGGCACCGTGCCGTTGCTAGTCTCGCCGCTGTTCAGGCCGCCTGGAGCGGGATGGTGGCCAGCAGTGTGGTGCCGCCTCCGGCCGGGCTGGTGACCTGCATCCGGCCGCCGACCGACTCGACGCGGTCGCTGAGGCCGATGAGCCCGGAACCGCGCGCGGCGTCCGCTCCGCCTACTCCGTCATCGCGGACCCGCAACCGCAGGTCGTCACCGACCACCCCGACGTCGACGTCGAGGACTGACGCATGCGCGTGCTTGGCCGCGTTTGCCAGTGCCTCCGATACCACGTAGTACGCGGCGACCTCAACGCGCTGCGGCAGCCGCCCTCGCACGGCCATGGTGAGCGTGACAGGGAGCCCGGCCCGGCGGGCCAGGGCACGCACGGCGGGGCCTAGCCCGCCTCGTTCCAGAATCGCGGGATGCAGACCGCGGGAGATCTCCCGTAGTTCCTCCACCACATCGGTCAGCCCCTGCGCAGTGCGGGACCACTGCTCCACCTGACTCCACTGCTCGCGCGGCACGCGGGACTCCGCGGCCCGGAGCTCGAGCGCCAGCGAGATCAGCCGCTGCTGCGTGCCGTCGTGGAGGTCACGTTCGATCCGGCGCCGGGTCTCGTCCGCCGCAGCGACGACCCGGGCGCGGGAGGCAGCGAGCTGAGCGCGGCTCTCGGTGTTCGCGATCGCCATGGCCGCAAGCTCGGTGAAGGCGCGCAACCGCTCCTCGGTGTCGTCAGGGTCAGGCGCGGACGTGCCAGAGAACGCGATGACAGCGCCCCACAGCCGTCCCTCGACGACGATCGGGCTGCCGACTGAGGACCGGATCCCGTGCTCGCGAGCCCAGCCAGACGCGGCCCCGACCGCGCTCTCATAGCTGATCACCCGCGTCGGCCCACCGGTCCGCTGTACCTGCCCCGCGACGCTGTCGTCTTCTGCTGGCCAGCGTGATCCCAGCTCCAGGGCCAGGCCTTCGATGCCGGGCGTCTCCCAGGAGCCAACCACGGTCGCCGTGCGGTCTCGCTCGAACCGGACAACAGCGGTTGTCTCGACGCCAAGCACGCCACCGGTCTCGGTTGCAACGGCGCCGAACAACGCGGCTGGCGAGATACCGCGAGCAACCAGTGTCGCGACCCGCCGCAGTGCCGCCTGCTCGTCGGCCACCCGGCGCAACTCATCGCGGCTTGCCCCTAGCGAGTCAGTCATGCTATTGAATGATCGTTCAAGGCCGCCGATCTCCCCTGGGCCTGTCTCCGGCATCCGCACGCTAAGATCACCACCAGCCACGCGGCCTGCCATTGCCGACACCCGGCGAACCGGCCGGACGACCGACCGGGTCAGGTAGCCACCGGAGAAAAAAATCAGCAGGATCGAGCCGCCCACGCTGGCGGACGCCACCACGAGAGCTCGATTCGCGGCGGCGTCGGCGCGCTCGTGGCGGTGGCTGAAGATCGCCTGCTCCCGGCTCATGAACTGCTCGAACATGATCCGCATGGCATCGATCTTGCGTCTGCCCTCTTCGGTTACCACCGCGGTTCGAGCGGAGTTCGGATCGCGCTGGGCCATCGCGACCAGCGGGATCGCGTAGTTGCTGATATACGCCCTGCCGGACGCCGTGATCTGGTCCGCCCGGCGACGCTGATCCGGCTCTGCCGGGCGGAGCAGGCGCTCGAACGCAGCCGCCTGCCGCCCGAGTTGCGCCTGGGCCTGGATCCACCGTGCGAGGAGCCGAGGATCCCCGGTGATGACGTACCCGCGCTGGGTCGTCTCGACGTCGATGACGACGCGCTCCAGGTGGTTCGCCGCGACCAGCACCTCTAGCGCGTAGTTCGCGCGGGCCTCTGAGTTGCGCAGAGTATCGATCGCAACCGCAAGAACGAAGAATGCAGCCCCGATAACAGCACACAGAAGCACGCTGACGACTATCGTCCTGCTGGCAATGCCGCCGCTTGCGCGCCAGTGCTGCGTGCCCGTTTCCCCATGCCCCCCAACGACCGCACTCGCTGACCAGCGGGACCCGGCCGGTAATATGACCAACAATACCCGTTGCCAAGGCGGACCGTGACGACGGAATCAGCGGTCCCAGTCACGGAACGCATCGGATCCCGGCTGCGTCCTATCCCCAAGGCCAGCCAGCCCAGGGAGTGGCCGGCATCCCGTGCAACTACATCGTGATGAGACATAGTGGACGAAACAGGCAAGCGCATCGTCTTGGCCGATGACGACACCCTGCTCCGGGAAGGCATTGCGAGTCTCCTTCAGGGTGTCGGGTTCGACATCATCGGCCAGGCCCACGATGCCGCCGAGTTGCTGACCCTGGTCCGCGAGCAGCAGCCGGACCTGGCCATCATCGACATCCGGATGCCGCCGGACTACCTGACCGAGGGCCTGGATGCGGCGCGGCAGATCCGCGAGCAGTTCCCGTCGACCGGCATCCTCGTGCTGTCCGCGCATGCCGAGGTAGACGAGGCGATGGAACTGCTCGCGGCCGGCTACGGCGTCGGGTACCTGCTCAAGAGCCGGGTGACCGACATAGCGGATTTCGCCGAAACGGTTGCCAGAATCGCAGCTGGTGGTTGTGTCGTGGACCCGGCCCTCGTGCAGGAGCTCGTCGCGGCTCGGCACCGCGACGACGCCGTCGAGCAGCTCACCGAGCGTGAACGCGACGTGCTGAAGCTCATGGCCGAGGGCCGGTCAAACGCGGGCATCGCGCACCGGCTGTGGATCACCGAGGGGACGGTCGAGAAGCACGTCCGCAGCATCCTCGCCCGGCTGCAGTTGCCGGAAACCGAGGACGACCATCGCCGCGTGCTCGCGGTGCTCGCTTTTCTCGAGTCGCGATTAGGCCCGTGCCGCAGGCGGGCCGCCCCTGACGATGGCCAGGACTGCCTGCCCGGACAGGGTGCCCTTCGGCAAGAACGAGACAGCCGGGGTGTCCGCCATCATGTCGCCGAAATCCTCCGCGGCATAGGCGGAGATGAGGATCACGCGAGGCTGATCGGGGCCAGCCAGGCCGGCGAGCTGGCGCGCAACCTCGAAGCCCGACTCCTCGCCAAGGTCAACGTCGAGCAGGACAACGTCCGGCTGCAGCTCACCGCAGGCTCGGCCTGCCTGCGCTCCCGTCGACGCCACCCCGACCACAGTGATCCCGGTCCGCTCCAGGAGGTCGCTGGCGGCGCGCAGGAAGTCACGATTGTCGTCGACGATCAGGCAACGCACGGACATGGTCCCAGGCTGCCTCATGAGGCAGTGCCTGCCATTGCGGCTAGCTGGAAAGCGGGACCGCCAGGCAGCCTGCACTGAGGTTGGGTGCTAGCAGCGCAGACCCAGGCGGCTGGGCGCGCCAGCATGGACGACGACAGACATCGAAACCGCGCCCTGCCGCGGCGGGCGCATCCCAGCGAAGCGAGCGAACATGGACACCCCCACCCCGAGTCCAGCGGACCTCTTTCCACCCGATCTCGTGCACCTGCTCGGCACCGCCCGGCAGGTGATCGACCAGCACGTCAACGACTGCGGCACCTGCGCCTGCTGCGGGCTGGTCTGGCCGTGTCAGCGCGCCCTGCTGGCCGAGTTCGCGCTCGGGGCGCTGTGAAGCAACCGCACGGACAGGGCCGGCGCCGCCGCCAGATGCCCCCCTGGTCGCGGCTGACCCCCAGTGTCGGCCTTGTCCGTGCGGTCGCCGCGGCCGCGGACCACCCTTGCCGGTTACCGTCTGATCGGGAGACTTTCATGACTCAGCAGGTACAGGCGCCCCCTGTCGACGCCAGCGCGAGTGCCACGGACGTGATCGCGGCGCCGAGTCGCGGCGTCACATCTCGGCACGTGCGCCTCGCGGCCTTGCCGTCTGCAGTGCCGTGGGCGCGACGCGTTCTTGCACACATGCTGCGCGAGTGGCAACTGGAACACCTATCGGACCCGGCGTTGCTCCTGGTGTCGGAACTGGTCACCAACGCCGTCCAGGCGTCGGCACGCCGCGCCTGGCGCGATCCGGGCAGGCTGCAGATGATCGCGCTCAGCCTGGAGATCACCGACACCGAGCTGGTGACGGAGGTCTGGGACGCCAGTCCTGCCGGGCCGGCCCTGCGGGAGGCGGATCTGACCGGGGACCGCGGCCGAGGTCTGCTGCTGGTGGATTACCTGGCCGACGCCTGGGGGCACCGTCCCGCTGACGGCGGCAAGGTGGTCTGGTGCGAGGTCGCCATCCCCGCATAGAGCACTGGTCTGCATCGTCCCCGCGCCGGCGCCGGCGGTCTGCAACGAAAGGATTCGTCTTCCCGAACACCGCGCGCACTGGGCCAAAAGAGACGGAATGATGGCGTTGCTCGCCGAGCAGATGCAGACGGCGACGAGCGCGGCGCTAGCCAACCTGCATCGGTAGTGCGAGCGCGCGAAGAACGGGCACATCCAGGCACGCGTCGGAGGTGGGCACATGACCAGGACGGTCCTCAGC